>CANGSN010000388.1 GCA_947455805.1 Planctomycetota bacterium | reverse complement strand
TTCGGCGCGGCGCTGCTCGATCGCCGCGTCGAGATCCGCCGGCGTCACCTCGATCTTCTCGTCCGCGCACGTCTTCTCGAGCGTGCTCAGGTAGGCGCACTGCCGCACGAAGCGATCGCGCTCGTCGTCGTCGGCGGTGCGCAGCAGCAGCATGCCGAGGTCGATCATCGGCACGTCGACGCCCTCGACGCGCAAGGCGGTACCGACCGGCAATTGGTCGGGATCGGTGACCAGCTTCGTGGCCTTGCGCTGTTCCTGCACCCACAGCTTCATCATCTCGCCGCTGACCTGCTCGTCCTTGCCGAGGCCCAGTGCTGCGCGCACGACGCGTTCCTGCGCCAGCTGCACGGCGAGGTCGTCGAGCCACTGCTTCTCGCCGCTGTTGCGCACGGCCGGGAACTCGCTCGGTTCGCGGCCGGCGGCGCGCAGCTGCCGCTGCAGTTCCTCCCAGAACTTCAGCACCTCGTCGCGCGTGGGCATCAGCCCCTGCTTCTGCGCCGCGTTGCGCGTCAGCATGACGTCGACGATCTGTTCGACCGCCTGGCGGCCGCGGTCGCGGCGACGCAGATGGAAAGCCATCTCCAGCGCCAGGTCGGTGCGTGTCACCGTCGCCGCGACCCCGGGCCGTTCCATGCCCTCGGCGTCGACGTGCTTCACGGTCGTGTCCGCGCCGATCAGGCGGTAGCGCGCGACGATCTCCGGCGGCTCCTGGGGAACGGCGAAGAGCAGGGCGAACGACAGGCCAAGCAGCGGGCTCATGGGGGCGCGGCACGATAGCAGCCGCGCGGCGAGGTGCACGCCGCGGCCGCCGCCGAACCGTGGCCCCGCCGCTAGCCGAAGCGGCCCTCGATGTAGTCCGAGGTCTCCTGCTTCTGCGGCGACACGAACATGCGCTCGGTCGCGGTGTGTTCGACGACGCGGCCCATCAGCATGAACACGCACTCGTCGCTGGCCCGGCGGGCCTGCGCCATGTTGTGGGTGACGATCAGGATCGAGTAGTGGCCGCGCAGGTCCCAGATCAGGTCCTCGACCGCCGACGTCGCCTCCGGATCGAGCGCGCTGCACGGCTCGTCCATCAGCAGCACGGTCGGCTTGGTCGGCAACAGGCGCGCGATGCACAGCTTCTGCTGTTCCTCGAGCGACAGGCCGGTGGCCTTGTGCTGCAGGCGGTCCTTGACGCGGTCCCACAGCAGCACCTCGCGCAGCGCCTGCTCGACCATCGCGTCCTCGTCGCTGCGGTTCGCCCTGCGCTCGGCGTGCAGGCGGTGGCCGAACAGCACGTTGTCGCGGATCGACAGCGGCAGCGGGTTCGGCCGTTGGAACACCATGCCGACGTTGCGGCGCACCTGGATCTGTGACGCGTCGTCGCCGTAGATGTCGTGGCCCAGCACCTTGATGGAGCCGGTCGTCGTCACGTAGCCGAGACGCTCGTTGATGCGGTTGCAGCTGCGCAGCAGCGTCGACTTGCCGCAGCCCGACGGGCCGATCAGCGCGGTGACGATGCCGGACTTGATGACGAGGTCCACCTCGTGCAGCGCCTGGAACTTGCCGTACCAGAGATTGAGGTCCTCCACCTCGATCGCCGGCGTGCGGTTCTTCGGCAGCGACAGGATCGTCGTGCGACCCTGCAAGGACAAGTCGTCAGCCAAAGCGCCCCTCCAGGTAGTCGATGGTGCGTTGGTCCTTGGCACCACCGTTGAACAAGTCCTCGGTGGCGCCGATCTCGACGCAGCGGCCGCCGAGGAAGAAGGCGGTGCGGTCGGCGAGGCGGCGCGCCTGCTGCACGAGGTTCGTGACCAGCACGATCGTCAGCTCGGCCCGCAGTTCCTTCAGCACCTCCTCGATGCGCATCGTCGTCACCGGGTCGACGGCGATCGAGAACTCGTCGAGCAGCAGCAGTTCGGGGTCCTGCGACAGCGCGCGTGCGATGGTCAGGCGCTGCTGCTGGCCGCCGCTGAGCAGCGAGCCGAGGTTCTTCAGCCGGTCCTTGACCTCGTCCCACAAGGCGGCTCGGGTGAGGCAGCGCTGCACGATCTCGTCGAGTTCGGTCTTGTTGCGCACGCCGCGCAGCCGCGGGGCCAGCGCCACGTTGTCGTAGATCGACAGCGGCAGGCCGACCGGCAGCGGGAACACGACGCCGATGTGGCGGCGCAGCGCGTAAAGGTTGCGGATCGTGCGCACGTCGCGGCCGGCGAACGTGATGGTGCCGTCGACCTTCATGCCGGGCACGAACTCGTCCATGCGGTTCAGCGCGCGCAGGAACGACGTCTTGCCGGCGTTGGCCGGGCCGATCAGGCCGAAGATCTCGTTCTGCCGGACCTCGAGGTCGACACCCTGCAGCGCCACCTTCTCGCCGTAGCGGATCGACAGGCCGGAGACGCCGAGCAGCGTCGGCGCGCTGCCGCCGGCGGGCCGCACGGCGGCGGACGGCGTGGCGGGGAAGTTCACCACTTCTTCCTCCCGCGCAGCTTCATGCGGAACCAGATCGCCAGCGCGTTCATCGCCAGCACGACGAGGATCAGCGTCAGCGCCACCGCGAACGGCAGGTGCTTGTGCTGGTCGTCGAGGTTGACCTGCGTCGACACGTTGTAGAGGTGCAGCGACAGCGCCATCGTCTGGTCGAACACGCTCTGCGGCAGGAACGGCACGAAGAACGCCGCCCCGGTGAACATGATCGGCGCCGTCTCGCCGACCGCGCGCGACACCACCAGGATGACGCCGGTCAGGATGCCGCTGCCGGAGTTCGGCAGCACCACGCGCCAGATCGTCTGCCATCGGGTCGCACCGAGGCTCCAGCAGGCCTCGCGGAACGCGCGCGGCACCGCCTGCAGCGACTCGCGCGTCGACACGATGACGACCGGCAGCGTCATCACCGCCAGCGTGCAGCTGGCGGCGAGGATCGAGGTGCCGAAGGCCATGAAGTGCACGAACGCGCCGACGCCGAACAGCGCGTGCACGATCGACGGCACGCCGGCGAGGTTGACGATGGCCAGGTTGATCGTGCGCGTCAGCCAGTTGTCGCTTGCGTACTCGCTGAGGTAGATGGCGGCGGCGACGCCGAGCGGCACGGCCACGCCGAGCGCGCCGGCGGTCAGCCAGATCGTCCCGATCAGCGCCGGGAAGATGCCGCCGTCCTTCATGCCGTTCCGCGGTTCCTCGGTGAAGAACTCCCAGGTCAGCGCCGGCCCACCTTCGATCGCCAGCTTGCCGAGGATCGCCAGCACCGGCAGCACCAGCAGCAGCGTGGTCAGCAGGAACAGCCCGCGGATCGCCTGCTGGCGGCGCAGGCTGGCGCCTTCGCGCGCGGTGGCGGCAAAGATCTGGTGGCCGGCCGTCGCGTCGTTCGCGTGCGCCTCGCGGTCCGTGCCGGGGTCCGCGCCGGGGTCCGTGCTGGGATTCGTGCTGGGATTCCTCGGAGCGCTCACTTGCGGCCTCCGCGGCCGCGCACCAGGCGGTCGGCCAGCAGGTTGATGCCGAACGTCATCAGGAACAGCAGCATCCCGAGCGTGAACAGCACCTGGTAGTGGTCGCTGCCGACGCTGGTCTCGCCGAGCTCGGCGGCGATCGTCGCCGTCAGCGCGCGCACCGGATCGAACACGCTGCCGGGGATGTTGATCGCGTGGCCGCTGGCCATCAGCACGGCCATCGTCTCGCCGACGGCGCGGCCGATGCCGAGCAGCAC
>CANGSN010000387.1 GCA_947455805.1 Planctomycetota bacterium | reverse complement strand
TGCAGCAAGCGCTGGCCGGCGGCACGTTGACGCCGAGCGCGGCCGTGCAGAGCGGCACCGGCTTCGGCGGCATCTACGACCTCGCAGCCGACGACGAAGGCCGCATGCTCGTCAGCGATCCCGCGAGCCCCGTCGTCGTGCACACCGCCCCCGGTGGCCTGACGCCGGTCGGCACCTGGTTCGACGCCGGCCCCGGTCGCTTCGTCACCAGCCTGCAGCGGCAGGAACGCGGCAGCGCGCCGCTGGCGGCCTTCCAACCGTACGAGCGCGCGCCGATCGTCCTGGCGACGACCACCGACTACACGAGCCTGCTCGAGGCGTTCGCCTGCGGGCCGCAGCGTCCGTTGGCGACGATGAGCCCGAGCCCGTTCGTCGCCGTCGGCACCAGCACGCATGCCGTGCGTGCGGCCCCGCCGCTCGGCGTCGGCCTCGTGCTCGCGAGCCTGCAGCCGCTGCAGCCCGAACAGGCGATCGCCTGGTTCGGCGGCACGCCATTGTGGCTCGGCCTCGACGCCAGCAGCGTCGTGCCGTTCGCGGGCTTCGCCCTCGACGCACAAGGTCGCGCCAGCGTGCCGATCGCCAACCCCGGCGGGTTCGCCGCCGACCTGCACTTCCAGACCGTGGTGTTCGCGCCTGGCTCCGGAGCCGTCGCGAGCACCTCCCCCCTGACCGCACACCTGCTGCCGTGACCTGCACCATGAACGCCTCCTTCGTCCGCCGTCCCCTCCACCTGCTCGCCGCGACCACGATCGCGCTCGGCACCCTCGCCGCCCAGCAAGCGCCCGCCGGCTACACCGTCGCGCGCACGACGCTGCCGCCCGGCGCCACCGCGGTGCAGCAGACCGCCGCGGGTCTCGTCTACTGCACGGGCACCACGCTCGAACTGCTGCCCCCGGGCCAACCGGCGACCACGCTGCTGGCGCTGCCCGGCTTCGTGTTCGGCTCGTTCACGCTGCCGGTCGGCACCACGCACGTGTTGTTCGGCGAGAGTTCGACCAACCGGCTGTGGCTGGTGCCGCTCGCCGGCCCGGCGCCGGCGATCCCGCTGGCGACGCTGCCGTTCAACTACGACGCGGTGCTGCTGACGCCGCAGCGCGCCCTGGTGTCGGCGAAGATCACCGGCTTCGCCACCAACGACAACGACCTGGTCGCCGTCGACCTCGGCACCGGCGCGTTCCAGACCGTCGCCAAACTGCCGGGCGCGTCGGGCCCGCTGGCACTCGCCAGCAACGGCGACGTGCTCTATGCGACGTCGAGCCTCGCGTTCCCGACGCCGCTCGGCACCGCGCAGCTGCTGCGCTTCCCGCGCGCAGCGATCGACCAGGCGATCGCCACGCAGGCGACGCTCGGGCCGGCCAGCGCCACGGTGGTCGTCAGCGGCTTCGACGCCGCCGGCGATCTCGCGGTCGACGACGACGGCGACGTGTTCTACGCCGACTGGCTGCAGGACAACGTGCGCGAGATCGACGACGTCGACGGCCCGGCCCCCACCCTCGGCGGCGTGTTGCTCGACCACACCGGCGTGCCGACGAGCGCGTCGGGCCTGCAGTTCGTGGCCGGCCAGGGCCCCGGCGTCTTCGAACCGTTCCAGCCGACCGGCGGCACGCTGCTGGTGCTCGAGACGGACTTCTTCAGCACGACCGCGCTGGCGGCGGTGACGACCGCGCGCGCACAGCTGGCGAGCACCGTGGTATCGCCGATCCCGGCCGGACCGTTCGCGCTGGTCGCCAGCCAGGGACCGGCGAACGGCATCGGCCTGCTGGCGTTCGGCGCCGGCCGGAGCGGCAGCGTGTTGTCGATCCCGCTCGGTGGATTCGAAGCGCCGCTGCTGTGGGACAGCGCACTGGTGGTCGGTGCGGCCCTGGTGCCGGTGGCGTTCGATGCCAGCGGCACGATGAGTTTGCCGCTCGTCAATCCGGGCATGCCGGCCTTGGCGCCGTCGCTCGTGCAGGTGTTCTTCCTCGACACGGCGGGACGACTCGGCACGACGCCGAGCCTCGCGATCACGTTGGCGCCGTGACCTGGAGCGAGCCGGGTGTGGTACGCCGCCGTCCCGGCTCGGTCACAGTGCGAAGCTGTTACAGCCCCCTCCTGTCGGCATCTGGGCGCGAGGTCCGTAATGGCGCCCTCATTTGCCGACCCCGCCCGCCCGCATGCAAAAGAACCACCTGCTGCTGCTGTCCGCCTTGTTCGTGCTCCTGGTCGGAGGCGCCATCGCGATGCCAGCGCTGCTCGGCGACACCGAGATCCCGGTGACCCGGTGGAACGCGGAGCAGGGACAGGACGTGCCGGAGGCCAGCGACCCGGCGCAGGTGGCGACCACCGACGGCGACGCGGTGCTCGAGCGCAGCTCGGCGACGCCGGTCGGCAACCAGGCGATCCCCGCCGACGAGCGGGTCGAGGTCCTGATGCGCGGGCGGGTCGTCGACAAGTTCCAGCGGCCGGTGGCCGGCGCCACGGTGTGGCTCGACTTCGGCCGCGGCGGGCGCGGCGGTGGCCCAGGCGGCGGCTTCGGCGGGCAAGGCGGACGCCAGCGGCGCGTGCCCGACCCGGTGACGACCGACCAGGAGGGGCGGTTCGCGTTCCAGGGCCAGGCCTTCCGCAACCTGCGCGTATCGCTGCAGGTCGCCCATGACGAGCACGCGCCGGGCACGTTCGACAAGGACGTCGGCAACGTCAACGCCGAGGTCGAACTCGGCGACCTGGTGCTGCAGAACGGTGGCGAGATCCGCGGCCGCGTCACCGACCTCGAGGGCAACGGCATCCCCGCCGCCGAAGTGCGCCTGTCACCGGAGAACGGCAACCCGCTGCGCATGGTGCGCGATCGCGACCGCATGCTGCCGAGCCTGCGGACCGACACCAACGGCTACTTCCGCCGGCTGCACGCGGCGGCCGGCGACTGGTCGGTGACGGCGACCGCGAAGGCGCACACGGAAGGCCGCTCGACGACGTTCGCCGTGCAGGAGGACCAGGCGGTCGACATCGAGGACATCCGGCTCGGCCCGGGCTACGAGATCACCGGCACCGTGCGCGATGCGCGCGGCCAGCCGATCGCCAAGGCGAGCGTGTCGATGCAGGTCGAACGCACCCGCGGCAATGGCGGCGGGCCGGGCGCTGGCGGCGGCAGCAGCGGCCAGAACGGTTGGCCGAGCGGCGGCCGCATGGCGTTCGCCGGCATGGGCCGCGACCACCGCACCACCACCGACGAGCGCGGCAACTTCTTCCTCGAACACCTGCCCGGCGCGCCGATGCGCGTGTCGGTCGACGCCGAGGGCTACCTCGATCTGCGCGTCGAAGGGGTCGATGCGAAGCTCGGCCAACCGCTGCAGCTGACGCTGCAGGACGGCCTGCGCATCGACGGCATCGTGCGCGACGGCGACGGCTCGCCGGTGACGCGCTACGCGTTCCGCGCGGTTCGCCTGCGCGGTCTGCCGCAGCCTGGCGAAGAAGCCGGCGGTGGCAACATGATGGACTTCGGCGGCGGCCGCGGCGGCCCGATGCGCCAGGGCCAGGATCGCCAGGGCAGCGGCGACGGCCAGGGCAGCCTCGATCGCCCCGAGCGACACGCCGACGGTCGCTTCCGCGCGACCGGCCTGCAGGAAGGTGTCTACGAAGTGCACGTGCAGTCGCCGGACCACGCGCGCTACCAGTCGCCGGAGATCGAGCTGCGGGCCGGCGCGCCGGT
>CANGSN010000386.1 GCA_947455805.1 Planctomycetota bacterium | reverse complement strand
GTGCAGGCGGCGGGCGGCGGGGTGGTTCCGTTCGTCGTGGTCGGCGTCAGCAGCCGGTAGGCGACCTGGGGCACGACGGGGGTTGGGTCGAGAGGTGCCGGGGCAGTGTGGCAGGCGGTGGCGGCGAGGCCGGCCATCAGCGCGCTGCTGGCGAGCAGGAGGCGAGGACGGAACACCCAATGAAGCTACGGGCCGGGGCGTCCCGGGCAACGTCGCGACGGCGCTGCTGGGTGAGGTCGCGTTGGCATCGGCGGCATCACTGCACCGCCGGCCACGTCGTCCTCGACTCGCACCGCCGCACTCCCTAGTGTTGCGCGGTCGTCCGCTCGTCGTCCAACTCCATTCCCACGCTCCGGGAGGTCCCCGTGTCCGCCGCCGCGCGTTCCGCCGCCATCCAGCTCATCGCCCGCAAGTCCCCCGTCGCCGTCGCCAACGCCCAGGTCGAGCTGCCGCAGCTGTTCGGGGCGAACGTGTTCGGCCTCGAGCAGATGCGCACCCGGTTGCCCGAGAGCGCCTACAAGGCCCTGCGCTCGTGCATGGAGCACGGCCAGGAACTCGACCACGCGCTGGCCGACCAGGTCGCCAACGCGATGAAGGAGTGGGCCGTCGAGCGCGGCGCCACGCACTTCACGCACTGGTTCCAGCCGATGACCGGCTCGACCGCCGAGAAGCACGACAGCTTCGCGTCGATCGAGAACGGCAAGCTGATCCTCGAGTTCAGCGGCAAGGCGCTGATCAAGGGCGAGCCGGACGCGAGCTCGTTCCCGAGCGGTGGCCTGCGCGCGACGTTCGAGGCGCGCGGCTACACGGCGTGGGACCCGACCTCGCCGGCGTTCCTGCGCGAGACGACGAACGGTTCGACGTTGTGCGTCCCGACCGCGTTCTGCAGCTGGACCGGCGAGGCGCTCGACGAGAAGACGCCGCTGCTGCGCAGCAGTGAAGCGCTGAATCGCGAGGCGGTGCGCCTGCTGCGGCTGCTCGGCGACGACCGCGTGCAGTACGTGGTGACGACGCTCGGCGTCGAGCAGGAGTACTTCCTGGTCGACCGCGACCTCTGGATGCTGCGCCCGGACCTGATCGCCACCGGCCGCACGCTGTTCGGCGCCAAGCCGCCGAAGGGCCAGGAGCTCGAGGACCACTACTTCGGTTCGATCCAGCCGCGCGTGCTGGCGTTCATGCAGGAGGTCGAGCTCGAGCTGTGGAAGCTCGGCGTGCCGGTGAAGACGCGCCACAACGAGGTGGCGCCGAGCCAGTACGAAGTGGCGCCGATCTTCGAGCGCAGCACCGTCGCCGTCGACCACAACATGCTGGCGATGGAGGTCATGAAGCAGGTGGCGACGAAGCACGGCTTCCACTGCCTGCTGCACGAGAAGCCGTACGCCGGCATCAACGGCAGCGGCAAGCACAACAACTGGTCGATGGCGACCGACGCCGGTGAGAACCTGCTCGAGCCGGGGCGCAGCCCCGAGCAGAACATGCGCTTCATGGTGATGCTGGCGGCGGTGATGCGCGCCGTCGACACGCACGCCGACCTGCTGCGCACGACCATCGCGCACGCCGGCAACGACCATCGCCTCGGCGCCAACGAGGCGCCGCCGGCGATCCTGTCGATCTACCTCGGCGAGCAGCTGACCGACGTCGTCGAGGCGATGATCCAGGGCACCGGGCGCGGCAGCGAACGTCGCCGCGACACCATGCGCCTTGGGGTGTCGGTGCTGCCGCCGCTGCCACGCGACGCCACCGATCGCAACCGCACGTCGCCGTTCGCGTTCACCGGCAACAAGTTCGAGTTCCGCGCCGTCGGCAGCAGCCAGGCGTGCGGCCGCCCGAACGCGGTGCTGAACACGATCGTCGCCGACGCGCTGGCCTACATCGCCGGCGAGATCGAGAAGACCAAGGGGCAAAAGGGCCTCGAGGCGGCGATCAACGACGTCGTCGTCGAGCTGTTCAAGAAGCACCAGCGCATCCTGTTCAACGGCAACGGCTACTCGGCCGAGTGGCACGCCGAGGCGGCGCAGCGCGGCCTGCCGAACTTCCGCAACGCCGTCGACGCGATCGGCAACTTCGGCAGCAAGAAGAACGTCGAGCTGTTCGAGCGCTTCGCCGTGCTGTCGAGCAAGGAGGTCGAGTCGCGCATGAACATCCAGTTCGAGGCCTACAGCAAGGCCATCGCGGTCGAGGGCCAGAGCGCCCTGTCGATCGCGCGGACGATGATCCTGCCGGCGGCGCAGCGCACGCAGCTGGCGGTGGCGCAAAGCCTCGCCGCGGCGAAGGCCTGCGGCATCGAGGTCAAGGTTCAGGAGAAGCGGCTGCGCGAACTGAGCGCGCGCATCGAAGCGTTCGTGCTTGGCATCGAGGAGCTCTTGGCGCAGTTCGAGCACGCCGAGTCGCACGGTGGCTCGCCGCAGGAGCACGCCAAGACCTACCGCGACAAGGTGGTGCCGGCGATGGCGAAGCTGCGCGAGGTCGCCGACGGCCTGGAGACGATGGTCGACGACGCCGAGTGGCCGCTGCCGAAGTATCGCGAGATCCTGTTCCTGCAGTGAGCGCGGCGGGAGGCGGGGATGCGGGGCTGTGCGCGGCGGAGTCTGCGCGAATCCCAGCCGTCACTTCATCCGCTGCAGCTGCATCAGCGGCATCACGATCGCGATGACGATGCCGGCGACGATCGTCGCCAGCAGCACGATGATGATCGGCTCCAGCACGCTGGTCAGCTTCTGCGTCGCCAGGTCGACTTCTTCGTCGTAGCTGCTGGCGATGCGCTCGAGCATCTCCTCGAGGTTGCCGGCCTGCTCGCCGACGCCGACCATGTAGCTGACGGTCGGCGGGAACACGCCCGCCATCTTCATCGGCGTCGCCAGGTCGGTGCCCTCGACGACGCGGTCGTGCACCATCTGCAGGGCGTTCTGCAGCACCTTGTTGTCGAGCACCGCCTTGGTGACCTGGATCGCCTGCAGTGCCGGCACGCCGGACCGCAGCAGCGTCGACAGAGTGATCGAGAAGCGGGCCATGGCCTGCTTCTTCATCAGGTCGCCGAACACCGGCAGGCGCAGCTTGAAGCGGTCGAAGGCGAGCCGGCCCTTCTCGCTGTTGACGAAGGTCTGGAAGGCCACTGCCGCCGCGATCAGGCCGACCAGGATCAGCGCCCAGTAGCCGACGAGGAACTTCGAGGTGGCCACCAGGATCAGCGTCGGCGTCGGCAGCTCCTGGCCGCGGCCCTCGATCAGCTGGGTCACGCGCGGCACGACCGTCGTCAGCAGGATGGCGACGACGATCACGCCGACCGCGGACATGATCATCGGGTAGATCATCGCCGCGCCGACCTTGTTCTTCAGGCGCGTCTGGGCCTGCAGGAAGCTCGCCAGGCGCACCAGCACCTTGTCGAGCGCGCCCGACGACTCGCCGGCCTTCACCATGTTGGCGTAGAGGTCGGTGAAGTAGGCGGGGTGCTGCAGCACGGCGTCGCCGAGCGGCATGCCCTGCGTGACCTTCTCGCGGATGTCGCGGAACGCGCTCTCGATCTTCTTGTCGGGCGCCTGCTCGATGATCATGCGCAGCGCCTCGGCCAGCGGGATGCCGGCCTGCAGCAGCGACGCCATCTGGCGGGTGACGTTGGCGACCTGCTCGTTGCGCTGCTTGTTCGGCGCGTCGACGCCGGTGATGCCCTTCAGCCGGACACCGGCGCCCTT
>CANGSN010000385.1 GCA_947455805.1 Planctomycetota bacterium | reverse complement strand
TCGCTTCCTCGAGCAGCTTCGCCCAGTCCTTGCGGGCGCGGACGAGGCCCGGGTTCTTGTCGTCGGCGAACCGCTTCTCGAGCGCATCGAACGCCTTCTGCGCGAGCTCGGCGTCCTTCTGCTTGCTGGCGTGGCCGAGCACGGCCATCCAGAAGCTGCCGGCCATCATCGGGCTCGGCGCCTTGCCGGCCTTCGCCATCGCGGCCATCTGCTTGCCGACCTCGTCCTGGCCGAGTTCGCGGCCCTTCTGGATCAGGGCGGCCACTTCGCCATCGACGATCTTGCCGGCGACCATCGTCTTCTCGGCATCCGACAGCGTCAGCTTGTCGGCGCGGGCCTGGATCTGGTCCGCGGGCACCAGGTCGAGCTTCAGCTCGGCGAGGAACAGTTCCTTCTGCTCGGCCGCCGTCGCCTTGTCACCCTTCGCCCGCAGGGCGACCAGGGTCTTGGTCGACTCGAGACCATCGCGGAACGCCTGCACGCTGCGGCCGGGCTTGGCCAGCACGTTGCCGTCGGCATCCATGAAGCAGATCGACGGGAAGCCGCGGAAGCCCTTGTCCTGGAGCAGGGTCGGGTACGGCTCGTCGGCGACGCGCGACGTGTTGTGCAGGAACAGGACGACGTCCTGGGCGAACTTCGGGAACTCGTTGTCGGAGAGCGGACCGCTCTCCAGGGCGTCACACGGGCCTCAACCCGCGTAGCTGCGCGTGAAGTAGGCGAAGATGAGCTTGCCTTCCTTCTTCGCCTGCTCGCGCGCCTTGTCGTAGTCGAGGACCCAGGGGGCCTTCTGGAACACGGGCTTGGCGAGCTTCGCGGTGCGCAGCTCGACGAGCTTGGTCTGGTCTGGTTGGGGACGGTTCTGCGCCGGCAGCAGCGAAACCAGCATCGCTGCGATGGCGATCGATTGGATCTTCATGGCGGCGGCATGGTCGCGGTGCGGGCGCCGCGCGGACAGGTCTGGAAGTCGGAGTTACAGAGTGTGGACAGCCGGCCGGGTCGGCGGGTCGGCGGGTCTAACGGAACGGGCCTCGTGCGCCAGCTCCATGCCGGCGGGACTTCCGGGACGACGGCGAGGGACACCTCTCAGTCCGACGTCGACTTCGCCGCGTCCGACTTCGGCGCCGCGGCCTTCGGCGTGTAGGCCTTGTCCTCGTCGCCGAGCAGCAGCGCGAAGCGCCAGCCGGCATAGCGCCGCGTGCCGTAGGTCGTCTCGACCAGGTCTTCGCGATGGTTGAACAGCAGGCGCCAACCGACGCCGACCGACGAATACGTCTCGATCGACTCACCCGCCGACGCGAACAGGCGCGACTGCTTGTCCGACACGCAGCCGAACGGGCCGACGGTCAGCACGTCGCCGAACTTGTAGCCCGTGGGCAGCTTGTCCTTGTCCTCGGTGGCCTGGAACACGCGGGCGCGGGTCACCACGAACGGGATCCACGTGACGTCGGAGAGGCTGCTGCGGCCGGACTCCTTCAGGTCGGCGATCAGGCGCGGGATGTCGTAGTCGCCGTTCGGCAAGCGCGCCTTGGCGAAGTCGTAGTTGGCACAGCCGGCGAGCGGCAGCGTGGCCGCGAGAAGGAACGGAGTGATGGATCGCATGGAAGGTTGTCGGCGCGCGGGACTCCCCGACCGGCCGAGCGCGCAGGCTAGCGGCCACGACCGCCGCTGCGAAGTCCGGCCAGAGTTCACCGCCGCGGCACGATCCAGCACGACTCGTGCTTCTGCATGCCGATGTGCGGGTAGTAGCTCGCCGCACTCGGCGCCGCGAGCAGGATCAGCGAGGTGTGGAACCCGCCCGCCGCGTGCGTGCGCAGCACCAGTTCCTTGCCGATGCCGCGCCGTTGGAACGCACGGTCGACGGCGAGGTCCGACAGGTAGGTGCAGTAGTGGTAGTCGCTGATCGCGCGCGACACGCCGACCAGCAGGCTGTGTTCGTCGCGCGCGGTGACGATCACACCGGCGTTCTCCAGCATGCCGGCGATGCGTTCGCGGTCGTCGACCGGGCGACGTTCGGCCAGCGTGCTGCGGCGCAGCACGTCGACGAACTCGTCGACCGACAGCTCGGGCTCCATGGCGTAGCGGATCGTCATGTCAGTGCCTCACGGTGGACGCTGCGCGCTGCCGAACGGATGCGACGAAGCGGCCGATCACCGGGTGCGCGTCGGGCTGCAGCTCGGGATGGAAGCAGGCGGCGAGGATCGGGCCCTTCTGCACCAGCACGGCGTCGGCGCCGCGGCGCGCCAGCACGTCGCAGCCCGGCCCCGTGCGCGTGATGCGCGGCGCGCGGATGAACGTGCCGGTGGTGCCCGAGGGCAGCACGTCGGAGGCGAGCTCGAACGTGCCCGAGTGGAACTGGCGGCCGTAGCCGTTGCGCACGACGGTGATCGGAAGCAGCGCGTAGCTGCGCTGGCTCGGGTTCTCGACCTTCTCCGCCAGCAGGATCATGCCAGCACACGTCGCGAACACCGGCAGCCCGCTGCGCAGCGTGTCGCCGAGCGGCTGCCACAGCCCGTCGGCGTCGAGCAGCCGCAGCATCGTCGTGCTCTCGCCGCCCGGCAGCACGAGCCCGTGCAGGCCCTGCAGGTCCTGGGCATTGCGCACCTGGCGCGTCTGCACGCCGTGGCGGTGCAGTGCGTCCTGGTGGTCGGCGAAGTCGCCTTGCAGCGCCAGCACGCCGACGAGCGGTGCGTCGGCGGCAGCCGACGGCGCGACCGGGCCCACGTTCGGACTCGCGTGCGTGTGCATCTCAGACGCCGCGGCCGGCCAGGCGCTCGTGCGCCGGCATGGTGTGGATGTCGATGCCGACCATCGGCTCGCCGAGGCCGCGCGACACCTCGACCAGCACCTTCGGGTCCTGGTAGTGCGTCACCGCGCGCACGATCGCCTTCGCGCGCTGCACCGGGTTGCCGCTCTTGAAGATGCCCGAGCCGACGAACACCGCCTCGGCGCCGAGCTGCATCATCAGCGCGGCGTCGGCGGGCGTCGCCACGCCACCGGCCGAGAAGTTCGGCACCGGCAGCTTCTGGTGCTCGGCGACCCACGCGACGAGCTCGAACGGCACGCGCAGCTCGATCGCCTTGCGCTCGAGGTGCTGGTCGTTCATGCCGCGCAGCGAACGGATGCCGCTGATCAGCGTGCGCATGTGGCGCACCGCCTCGACGACGTTGCCGGTGCCGGCTTCGCCCTTGGTGCGGATCATCGCGGCACCTTCGTGGATGCGACGCAGCGCTTCGCCGAGGTCGCGGCAGCCGCAGACGAACGGCGTCTTGAACACCCGCTTGTCGATCTGGAACTCCTCGTCGGCCGGCGTCAGCACCTCGCTCTCGTCGATGCAGTCGACTTCCATCGACTCGAGCATCTGCGCCTCGACGAAGTGGCCGATGCGCACCTTCGCCATCACCGGGATGCTCACGGCCTTCTGGATGCCCGTGATCATGTCCGGGTCGCTGGCGCGCGCGACGCCGCCGTGCTTCCGGATGTCGGCGGGAACGCGCTCGAGCGCCATCACCGCGCAGGCGCCGGCCTCTTCGGCGATGCGCGCCTGCTCCGGATCGATGACGTCCATGATGACGCCGCCCTTCAGCTGCTCGCAGAAGCCGATCTTGCTGACGAGCTCTTCGGCGGTGAATCCGGGGACCTTCGGAAGGGGATGCTTGCTGCTCATGTTCGTGCGGACCGGCGCGTTCGCCGATCGGGGGTCAGGTTC
>CANGSN010000384.1 GCA_947455805.1 Planctomycetota bacterium | reverse complement strand
GGCAGCGGCGGCGGTGAACAGGCCGCGCATCGCCACCGCTTCGTCGTGGCGCTGGCGCAGGGCGTCGTCGCCCTGCAGGCGCGCGGCGAACGCCGCGGCGGCGGCCGGATCGAGCGCCCCGTCGAGGTAGCGCTGCAGTTGCCGTTCGTCGTGGGAGCTCATCGGGAGGTACCTCGGCCCTGGCTGGCGGGGGCGCCAGCGGGCAGCAGTTCGGGATGCAGGCGCTCGAGCGCGTCCTTGAAACGCTGCCGGGCGCGGAAGAGGCGGGATTCGACGGTGCCGAGCTGGATCTGCAGGACCTCGGCGATCTCGGTGTAGGAGAGGTCCTCGAACTCGCGCAGCACCAGGATGGTGCGGAACTTCTCGGGCAGGCTGTCGACGATCTCGCGGGTGACCTTCGCCAGTTCGGCGGTCATCAGCGGCGCCGCCGGGTTCTGCTCGTCGCGGTCGCCCCCGGTGTCGAGCGAGGCGTCGTCCTCGACCAGCCGCAGCCGCCGCGAACTCGCCTTCGACAGGTGGTCGGTCGCCGCGTTGACGGCGATGCGGTAGAGCCAGGTGTAGAAGGCCGAACCGCCCTGGAAGGTGTGCAGCTTGCGGAAGACCTTCAGGAACACGTCCTGCGCCAGGTCCTCGCACTCGATCTGGTCGCGGCAGTAGCGGCCGAGCAACCGGAAGACCCGGTCCTTGTAGCGGTCGACGAGGCCGGCGAACGCGGCCTCGCTGCCAGCCAGGGCGCCGGTGATCAGCTCGGCGTCGGGGATTTCAGTGGGTCGTTGCAAGGCGAACACGGCGGCGCTTTGAGGGGCACCGCCCGGGGTTTCTTCCGCACGCGTTGCGATCGAGCCGCCGGGCGGCCCTGTCACCGCTCAGTCGACCTTGCCAACGGGCTTGTCGAACAGGTGGCCCATCTTCTCGCGCTTCGTGTCCAAGTACTTCTGGTTGTGCTGGTTGGGAGCGACCACCAGCGGCACCTGGGCGGCGATCTCGAGGCCGTAGCCCTGCAGGCCGGCGAGCTTCTTCGGGTTGTTGCTCATCAGCTGCAGCCGGCGCAGGCCGAGGTCGTGCAGGATCTGGGCGCCGGTGCCGAACTCGCGCTCGTCCGGCCGGAAGCCGAGGTGCACGTTGGCCTCGACGGTGTCGAGCCCGCGGTCCTGCAGCTCGTAGGCGCGCAGCTTGTTGGCGAGCCCGATGCCGCGGCCCTCCTGGCTGATGTAGAGCACGACGCCGCGGCCGACGGCCTGCACCTTCTGCATCGCCAGCTGCAGCTGCGGGCCGCAGTCGCAGCGCAGCGAGCCGAAGGCGTCGCCGGTCAGGCACTGCGAGTGCACGCGCACCAGCACCGGCTCCTCGATCGGCGGGAAGCGCCCGCTCTCGCCGACCCGCGGGATGCCCACGGTCAGCGCCATGTGGGTGCGGCCGTCGACCAGGCTGCGGTAGGTGTGGCAGTCGAAGTCGCCGTGCGTGGTCGGCATGCGGGCGACGGCGACCCGTTCGATCAGCCGCTCGCGACGGCGGCGGTACTCGACCAGGTCGGCGATGCAGCCGAGCTTGAAGCCGCGCTGCTGGCAGTAGTCGATCAGGTCGGGCACGCGCGCCATCTCGCCGTCGGGCTTCATCACCTCGCAGATGACGCCGGCCGGGCGCAGGCCGGCCAGGCGGCACAGGTCCACCACCGCCTCGGTGTGGCCGGCGCGCACCAGCACGCCGCCTTCGCGCGCGCGCAGCGGGAAGATGTGGCCGGGGCTGGTGATGTCCTCGGCCCTGGCCCCTGGCGCCACGGCCGCCTGCACGGTGCGCGCCCGGTCCTTGGCCGAGATGCCGGTGGTCATGCCCTTGGCGGCGCCGATCGACACCGTGAACGCCGTGCCGAAGCGCGACTTGTTCTGCTGGTCGGCGACCATCGGCTGCAGGCCGAGGTTGTCGCAGATCTCGGCATCCATCGGCAGGCAGATCAGGCCGCAGGCATCGCGCGCCAGCAGGTTGATCAGCTCGGGGGTGGCGAACTGGGCGGCGAAGCACAGGTCGCCCTCGTTTTCGCGCGAGGGGTCGTCGACCAGCACGATCGGGCGGCCGGCCTTCAGTTCTTCGAGCAGTTCGGGGATCGGGGCGAAGGTCATGCGTGGAGGGCCCCCGCCGCGCTGACGGGGATCGCGCAGTCTAGGCCGCCAGCGCGCCCCAGACGAGCCGGCAGGGGGCTGGCGCGACCGTCGCGAACGACCACAGCCAGGGGCCGCGACTGCCGGACCTTGCGACGCTCGGCCACCCGGTGCTGCAGGATGCGGCAGTCGGCGGCGAGTGCGCCCGGTCGCCAACGGGCCCGACGATCCGGTGACATGGGCGCCCCAAGTCACTGCCCCAAAAGCAGTTGCTTTTCTCTTCAGCCGTTTTCGCACGTTCGCCGAAGCGGCCTGTGGCAAGGGCGCGGGTCGCAGCAACCGGGAAGAAGAGCAACTGGGATGAAACGCACTCTGGTGGAGGTGTCGTGCGGCCTTGCCGCGCTCGTGGTGATGGTCTCGTTCCATCAACAGGTGGCGCGGCTCGAGGCGCAGCAACAGAACGTGACCGCCCTCGAACGCAAGGTCGAGCGCGCGGTGGCTGCCGTCGGCGACACCAAGGAGCTCGAGCAGCTGCGCCGGCAGATCGTCGAGCAGACCGAGGGGCGGATGAAGGAGCTGGAGTCGCAGCTGCGCTCGGCCGCGGTCGGTTCGCAGCAGGCCCGCAACATCGAACAGGAGCTGGAGCGCGCGAAGAGCGACGTGCTGTCGTTCCGCAGCCAGCTGACCAGCGACTTCGAGCGCCAGCGCCAGATGGTCGACGCCTACATGCGCGAGGTCCGCAGCAAGGAACACGACGCCGACATGAAGCTGTCGGAGGCCAACCGCGCCATCGCGCAGCTCGCCGGCCAGCTCTACCGGGACCCGAACGAGCTGACCCGCACGATGCTGCTGCCGACCGTGCAGCTGAACGGCGACGACACCGTCGGTTCGGGCACGATCGTGTTCTCGGGGCCGA
Organism: Planctomycetota bacterium; assembly: GCA_947455805.1. Taxonomy (GTDB): domain Bacteria; phylum Planctomycetota; class UBA1135; order UBA1135; family UBA2386; genus UBA2386. Next base: position 695 of record CANGSN010000384.1, on the reverse strand, counting down.
ACGAGAAGCACGGCCACAAGACCGAGACCTACGCGCTGACCTCGTACCACGTCGTGCGCAACATCCTGGCGGACACGCCGAAGGCGCAGACCGACGGCTTCGAGGTCACCATCTACCTGCCGGGCGAGAAGCTCGTGGTGAAGGGAAAGATGGTCGCCGCGCAGCCGAAGATCGACGCCGCGCTGGTGCAGATCTTCACCGACCGCAAGCTGCCGAACGTCGCCAACGTGCTGCCGCGCGCCGAGGCGCCGACGATCAAGGTGTGGGACGCGGTCTGCGCCGTCGGCTGCCCGCTCGGCAACGACCCGGTGCCGAGCAACGGCGAGATCAGTTCGTTGAGCAACGAGTTGAACGGCGCCAACTACTGGATGATCAACGCGCCGACCTACTTCGGCAACAGCGGCGGCGGCATCTACCGCGCCGACACCAAGCAGCTGATCGGCGTGTTCAGCAAGATCTACACGCACGGCAAGGGCAACCCGGTGGTCGTGCCGCACATGGGCCTGTGCACGCCGATCGACCTGGTCTACGAGTGGCTCGGCAACGAGAAGCTCGACCACCTGCTGCAGAGCAGCTCGGTGCCGCGCGTCGACCTGAGCCAGCTCGCCGCGCCGATGCGCTGAGCGGCCGTTCGCGGCGCCTTCTCGCCGCTCCCGGCGAGGCCCTCAGGCCCGCCGCAGCCGCCGCGCCAGATG
>CANGSN010000383.1 GCA_947455805.1 Planctomycetota bacterium | reverse complement strand
GACCGTCCATGACGTCGAGGTGCAGCCAGTCGGCGCCGGCCTGTTCGACCGAACGGACCTCGTCGGCGAGGCGGCTGAAGTCGGCGGCGAGCAACGACGGCGCGATGCGGATCGGGTGCATGGGTGCGGAGCGCTTCCTGCGGGGCTTTCTCAGTATGCGGCGGCAGCCCCGCCGCTGCGATGGTCGCAGACGCCGACGCGGGTGCCGTCCTGGTGCACCTGGATCGCGAACATCTGGCCGATGCCGCGCGGCCGGGCGGCGAACGTGTGGCCCTTCTTCGCCAGCGCCTGGCGCACGTCCGGCGGCAGCGCCAGCGGTTCCCACACCAGTTCGTCCGGCAGCCACTGGTGATGGATGCGCGGCGCGCGCACCGCCTGCTCGAGGCCCATGCCGTGGTCGACGACGTTCAGCAGCGTCTGCAGCACGGCGGTGATGATGCGGCCGCCGCCCGGCGCGCCGAGCACGAGGCGCAGTTCGCCGTCCTTGCTGACGATCGTCGGCGTCATCGACGACAGCATGCGCTTGCCCGGCGCGATCGCGTTGGCCTTGCCGCCGACGAGGCCGAACTGGTTCGGCACGCCCGGCTTGGCCGAGAAGTCGTCCATCTCGTTGTTGAGCAGGAAGCCCGCACCGTCGACCACCACCATCGCGCCGAACGTCGAGTTGATCGTCGTCGTGCACGCGACCGCGTTGCCGGCCTCGTCGACGATCGAGAAGTGTGTGGTGTCGTCGCTCTCCTGCTTGCCCGGCGGCACGCCAGGCGCCACCGCGCTGACCTTGTCGCGGTCGATGCTGGCGCGCAGCTTCGCCGCGTAGTCAGCGCCGATCAGGCCGTCGACCGGCACCTGGTAGTGGTCCGGATCGCCGAGCCAGCGCGAACGGTCGGCGTAGGCGCGGCGCATGACCTCGCTCAGCAGGTGGATCGACTCGCTGCCGCCGAAGCCGAGCGCCTTCAGGTCGTAGCCCGACAGCATGTTCAGCATCTGCAGCAGCGCCACGCCGCCGGACGACACCGGCGGCATCGTCAGCACCTCGTGGCCGCGGTAGCTGCCGACCAGCGGTGCGCGTTCGCGGACGGTGTAATCGGCGAGGTCGGCGGCGGTGACGAAGCCGCCGTCGCGCTGCATCTGGGCGACGATCAGCTCGGCGGTCTTGCCCTTGTAGAAGCCGTCGGGGCCGTTCGCGGCGAAGCGCTCGAGCGTCGCCGCGAGATCCGTCTGCACCAGCACGTCGCCCTGGGCCAGCGGCTCACCGTCGCGGAAGAACACCTTGCGCGTCGACTCGAAGCGGCCGAGCTCCTGCTTGCTCTCGCGCAGGTCGGCGGCGAGGAAGTGGTCGACGGCGAAGCCTTCGCGCGCGAGCCGGATCGCCGGCGCCGCCAGCACCCCGAGCTTCCTGGTGCCGAACATCTGCAGCGCGTGGTACAGCCCGGCCGGACTGCCGGGAACGCCCGCCGCGGTCGAACCGAACTGCACCTTGTCCTGGTCGACGCTGCCGTCGGCCTTCAGGTACATGTCGGCGTTCGCACTCTTCGGCGCGCGTTCGCGGAAGTCGAGTGCTGTGGTGCGGCCGTCGGCCATGCGGATCAGCAGGAAGCCGCCGCCGCCGAGGTTGCCGGCCTGCGGGTGCGTGACCGCCAGCGCCAGCGCCACGGCGACCGCCGCGTCGACGGCGTTGCCGCCCTTCTGCAGCACGTCGAGGCCGATCTGCGTCGCCCGCGGTTCGGCCGTCACCACCGCCGCCTTGCTGCCGCGGGCGACCAGGTCGTTCCACGGCGCGCGCACGGCGGCAACCAACGCCACCAGCAGCAGGCCGGCGATCGCGACAGCGCGGCCGCGGCGGCGCATCATCGCTCCGAGCTCCCGAGGCCTTCGCCGAGGCGAACGCCCTGGCCGCGCAGGAAGTCGAGCACGCGGTCGATCTCGGCCATCGTGCCTTCGAGCTCGAGGGCGATGAACCCGCCCTTGTCGGAGACCTGGGCCCCGCGGATGTTGACGAGCACGTCGAACATGCGGTTGATCTTGTAGAGCAGCGGCTCGCGCACGAGCTCCTGGTCGAACTCGAAGTGGATGTTCTTCTTGATCTTCACGGCGGCATGGCGGTCTGCGCACTGGCGCCGACAGCGGGGCGAAGAGCATACGGATCGCCGCCGAAGGTGCTGCATTCTTCTCCGCGCCGCGCGAGAGGCGGCAGGTAGACGCTTGCACCGGCCCGGCTGCTCGCTAACGTGCCCGGCCCACACGGTCCCGTAGCCAAGTGGTTAGGCAACGGATTGCAAATCCGTCTACCCCAGTTCGATTCTGGGCGGGACCTCCAGTCTTCGTGCGGGCTGCAGGGCGACGAGCCGTGCGCCAGCACCCCGGCCGTGCTCCTCGACGTGCACCTTGTGGCTCGAGCGCCACCACGAGGAGCATGGCCAAGCTTGCGCCCTGTGCAGACGCGCTCGTGTGCGGGCGCCCGCCCCAGAACAGCAGGTGCGGCGACACGTGCCGATCGAGGTCCAGCGGCTCGCCGCCGATCTCGTGGTGGTTGCACGCCCGCTCGCCGTGCAGCTTCCGCGCGCGGAACAGCACGACGTTCGTCGCCGCCGGGTGCAGCATCGGCTCGCCGCGCGTCCAGAACTGCTCCTCCTGCCCGCCGCTGGCGCTGCTGCGGAACGCAGGGCCGATGACCGGCTCGTCCCACGTTCCCAGGCGCCGCGCGCTCTCGGGCAGGTTGCCGGCGATCCAGCTGCGCACGTTGAACGACGCCGGGTAGGTCGGGTTGCCGTCGGCCCACACGCGCGAGACGCCGACGGCGGACACCGACCAGTCGGCCGCGGCGCCGACCGAGCTCCATTCGCTCGCGCGCCGCAGGTGCTGGAGCCAGAGGAACATCACCGGAGCCACGCGCCCCTGGCCGTCAGCGAACGTGTCGCCGGCCGTCAGGAACGGCGCGAGGCCTCGCCCTGGCAGGATGGTCAGCGCCGACCCGAACTGCAGTGCGGCGCCAGGCGGCGCGGTCGCGACCATGTCGGGCACGCCGGGGTTGCTCGCGATTACCGCGCACTCGCCATAGGCCCACGCAGGCTGATCGGGGAACCACGGCACCCACACGGTGACGACGAACATCCGTCCCACACGTCCGCGCATCGTCGCGAGCCAGGCGGCGCCGTCCGGCTGCAGGCCGACCAGCGCCAGAGGCTCACCGGCGAACGTGCAGGCGCCGCCGAAGTGCGCCAGAGGGTCGGCGGGCAGCGGCGCCAGGGTCCACTCGATGGGTGTCGAGGCGGCGAGGTCGATGCTGCGCTCCTCGCCGGCGGCGAGCATCACGCGAAGGTCGACGACGCGGGTCTCGAGGCCGACGGCGCGCCCGACGACGTAGGTCATGTCGCCGACGGTGCCTGCGGCGTGCGGCGGCGCGACGTCCACCGTCGTGCGCACCCAGCCCGAGAACGGCACGGGCGCGATGTTGGCCACGCGCACGACCTGCGCGGGCAGCAGGCAGCAGAGCAGGAACAGCAGCAGGGGGAATCGGTGCATGCCGGCGGGTCTACCGGCGGCGCAGAGCGATCGGCGAACCCGCCCAACGGGGCAAGCCCGACCGCGGGACGGAACGGTGCAGCACCTCAGTCCGAGTGTGTAGCCCGCCCTCGAAGCCCCCTTGCCAAGGGTGCTCTGTTGGCTAGAAAGCCCTGACCCCAAGGAGAAGGAGAACTCGCTTGAGCACCCGCAGAGACTCGCTGCCT
>CANGSN010000382.1 GCA_947455805.1 Planctomycetota bacterium | reverse complement strand
GTTCCAGGCCAGGATCTGCAGTAATCCACCGGCGCCGACCGCGGGAGCATGGATACTCCCCGGTATCCAACTGGCGTCCGCCCCCCTGTCCTCCCTATCCTCCTCGCCTCGCAACGCGGCCGGCTCCCGGCCCGCGAGCCCCCGCCGCCGATCCCGCCGCCGATGTCGTCGATCCACAACAAGCGCATCACCCCCGGGCAGAAGCCCGACTGGCTGAAGGTGCCGCTGCCGTCGGGGCCCACCGTCGCCAGCCTGGAGAAGGTGCTGCGCGACCGCAAGCTGCACACCGTCTGCGAAGAAGCCAAGTGTCCGAACATGGGCGAGTGCTGGGCCGGCGGCACGGCGACGTTCATGGTGCTCGGCGACACCTGCACGCGCGGCTGTCGGTTCTGCGCGGTGAAGACGCACAGCCAGGGCACGCCGGTCGACGCGGACGAGCCGGAGAAGGTCGCCGAAGCGTGCGTCGCGATGGGTTTGAAGTATGTGGTGCTGACGATGGTCGACCGCGACGACCTGCCGGACGGCGGTGCGGCCCACGTCGCGGCGACGATCCGCGCGATCAAGCGCCGCAACCCGGAGATGCTGGTCGAAGCACTGGTCGGCGACTGGCTGGCCGGTGAACGGCAGACGGCGACGACCGAGCAGATGATCGCCACCGTGCTGGAAGGTGGCCCCGACGTGTATGCGCACAACGTCGAGACCGTGCTGCGGCTGACGCCGCGCGTGCGCGACCACCGCTGCAGCTACGCACGTTCGCTCGACACGCTGCGCCTGGCGAAGAAGCTGCGGCCCGACGTCGTCACCAAGTCGTCGTTGATGCTCGGCCTCGGCGAGAGCGAACGCGAGATCGAGCAGGCGATGGACGACCTGCGCGAGTACGGCGTCGACGTGGTGACGTTCGGACAGTACCTGCGGCCGACGCTGCTGCACCTGCCGGTGCGCGAACACGTGACGCCGGCGCGCTTCCAGGCGCTCGAGGCGCGGGCGATGACGAAGGGCTTCCTCTACGTCGCCGCCGGGCCGTTGGTGCGCTCCAGCTACAAGGCCGCCGAGTTCTACCTCGCCGGCATGCTCCGCCAGCGCAAGGCGATCGCCGGCGCCGGCTCTTCCACGACCGGCAGTTCCACGGCCGGCTCCTCCACGATCACCCCCACGCCCGAATCCGCATGAGTCTCGAACTGCTGACGATCCTCGACAAGGACGGCAAGGCCCAGAAGGGCAAGGACCCGAACCTGCCGCCCGCCGAGCTGCAGAAGCTCTACCGCCTGATGGTGACCACGCGCGCGCTCGACGACCGTGGTCTGGCCCTGCAGCGCCAGGGCCGCATCGGCTTCTACCTGCAGTCGACCGGGCAGGAGGCATCGCACCTCGGCACGGCCTACGCGCTGAAGGACAGCGACTGGCTGTTCCCGGCGTACCGCCAGCCGGGCATCCTGCTGCTGCGCCAGATCCCGATCGAGAAGATCATTTGCGAGTGGTTCGGCAACGCCGGCGACACCAGCAAGGGCCGCCAGATGCCGGTGCACTACAGCTTCCGCCAGGCGAACTTCGTCTCGATCAGCTCGCCGATCGGCACGCAGCTGACGCAGGCCGCCGGTGCTGGCATGGCCGCGCGCATCCGCGGCGACGACACGGTGTTCATGACCTACTGCGGCGACGGCGGCACCAGCAGCAACGACTTCCACACCGGCCTGAACTTCGCCGCCGTCTACAAGGCGCCGGTCGTGTTCGTCTGCGAGAACAACGGCTGGGCGATCTCGGTGCCGTCGAGCAAGCAGACGTGCAGCGAGTCGATGGCGATCAAGGCCGACGCCTACGGCATGCCCGGCGTGCGCGTCGACGGCAACGACATCCTCGCCGTCTACCGCGCCACCAAGGAGGCCGTCGATCGTGCGCGCGCCGGCGAAGGCCCGACGCTGATCGAGACGGTGACCTACCGCATGGCCTCGCACAGCAGCTCCGACGACGCCGGGCGCTACCGCGACGCCAAGGAGTACGAGGCGTGGAAGAAGCGGGATCCGATCGCGCGCTTCCAGCTCTACCTGAAGGGCAAGAAGCTGTGGAGCGAGGCGTTCGAGCAGGAGTGCGTCGAGGGCAGCAAGGCGGCGATCCAGGCCGCCGTCACCGCCGCCGAGGCCACCGGCAATCCGCCGGTCGACTCGATGTTCGACGACGTCTACATGAACCTGACGCCGCAGCTGAAGGAGCAGCGCGAGCACCTGCGCGACCTGGTCGCCAAGGGCAGCATCGGCGCCGACGTCGGCGCCTTCCCCCTCTGATCCCTCGAGTCGAACGCCCACGACCGAGAGCCAAAGAAACCGCATCTGCGCCGTGAACGCGGCGCCCAGCCAACCAAGCGAACCTCACATGACTGCGACCAAGACCAAGGCCGGTGCTGGCGAGACTGGCACCAAGGTGATGACGATGCTCGAAGCGATCACCGACGCGATGCGCACCGAGATGCGCAACGACGATCGGGTGGTCGTGTTCGGCGAAGACGTCGGCAAGAAGGGCGGCGTGTTCGGCGCCACCGCCGGCCTCTTCGAGGAATTCGGCGAGAAGCGCTGCTTCGACACGCCGCTGTCCGAGTGCGGCATCATCGGCGCCGGCGTCGGCATGGCCGTCTACGGCATGCGCCCGATCGCCGAGATCCAGTTCCTCGACTTCATCTACCCGGCGTTCGACCAGATCGTCAGCGAAGCCGCGAAGATGCGCTACCGCAGCGGCGGCGAGTACACCTGCCCGATGGTGATCCGCTCGCCGTACGGCGGCGGCATCCGCGGCGGCCACTACCACAGCCAGTCGAGCGAGGCGTATTTCTGCCACACGCCCGGCCTCAAGGTCGTCATCCCGAGCACGCCGGCGGACGCCAAGGGCCTGCTGATCGCGTCGATCCGCGACGAGGACCCGGTGATGTTCCTGGAGCCCAAGCGCATCTATCGCCACGGCAAGGGCGACGTGCCGCTCGGCGAACACGTCGTGCCGCTCGGCAAGGCTCGCATCGCCCGCGAGGGCACCGACGTCACGCTGCTGTGCTACGGCGCGATGGTGTCGGTCTGCGAACAGGCCGCCGAGGAAGCGCAGAAGGCCGGCCGCAGCTGCGAGATCGTCGACCTGCGCACGCTGGTGCCGCTCGACGAGGCGACCGTGCTGGCGTCGGTCAAGAAGACCGGCCGCTGCGTCGTCGTCTACGAGGCGCCGAAGACCTGCGGCTACGGCGCCGAGCTGTCGGCCCTGATCGCCGAGAAGTGCATCGAGTACCTCGAGGGCCCGATCGTGCGCGTCGCCGGCTTCGACACGCCGTTCCCCTACACGCTCGAGCCGCTCTACATGCCCGACAGCAAGCGCGTGCTCGCCGGCATCGAGAAGACGTTCGTCTGGTGAGCCCGAGCGGCCCGCACGAACGCACCACCCAAACACACTCCCCGCATTCGCACTGACTCAGGAATCACGATGGCACTCAAGGAATTCAAGCTCCCCGACATTGGCGAAGGCATCGCCGAAGGCGAGATCGTCAGCTGGAAGGTCAAGGCCGGCCAGGCCGTGAAGGAAGAGGACGAGTTCGTCGAAGTGATGACGGACAAGGCGACCGTGACGATCACGGTGCCGTTCACCGGCGTCATCGCCGAGCTGCGCTGCAAGGAAGGCGACGTCGTCCCGGTCGGCAGCACGATCGCCGTGATCGACGCCGGCGCCGCCGGTGGCACAGCCCCGGCCGCGGCCCCGGCCAAGCCC
>CANGSN010000381.1 GCA_947455805.1 Planctomycetota bacterium | reverse complement strand
CTTCGCCGAGGCGGACGCGGTCGTCACCGGCGACGAGCTCGCTCGCCAGACGCCGGCCGAGTTCGCTGCCTCGGCGCGCGATCGCACGGTGTTCGCGCGCATCAGCCCGGCGCAGAAGCACGCCATCGTCGGCGCCCTGCAGGCCGCGGGCGAGGTCGTGGCGATGACCGGCGACGGCGTCAACGACGCGCCGGCGCTGCGCCTCGCCGACATCGGCATCAGCATGGGCAAGCGCGGCACCGAGGTCGCGCGCGCCGCCGCCGACCTGGTGCTGCTCGACGACGACTTCGCGTCGATCGTGGCGACCGTGCGCGAAGGGCGGCACATCTTCACCAACATCCAGGCGGCGTTCCTCTACATCCTCGCCTTCCACGTGCCGATCGTGCTGCTCGCCGTCGCGGCCGTGGTGCTGTCGCTGCCGTTGCTGCTGCTGCCGGTGCACCTCGTGTGGCTCGAACTGATCATCCATCCGGTTTCGGCGCTGGTCTTCCAGGCCGAACCCGCACCGCCGGGCCTGATGCAGCGGCCGCCGCGTTCGCCGCACGCGCCGTTGCTGCCGCGCCGTGCGTTGTGGAGCTCGCTGTTGGCCGGGCTCACGCTGTCCGCGGCCGCGCTGTGGCTGTACGTCGACCACCTGCCCGACGGAGACGTGGCGGCGCGTTCGCTCGCCTGGGCCTGCCTTCTGCTCGGCTACCAGGTGCTGGTGCTGGTCGAATGGGCGGCCCTGCGCGGTGGCCGGCGTCTGCCGACGCGGCCCCTGGTGTGGCTGGTGTGGGCGTCGTGCCTGCTGAGCCTGCCGCTGGCCATGGCGTTCGCCCCGCTCGCGGCGACGCTGCGCCTGCGCATGCTGTCGCTCGGCGAGTGGGGCCTGGCACTCGGCTTCGCGCTCGCCGCGACCGGCTGGCGCTTTTGCACCGATCGGCGTGGGAATGCCGCGGTGCGCGCCTAGCTCGCCCGGGCGTTCAGCTGCGGGCGCGGCCCTGTTCGAACGGCAGGCCGCAGCTCGCCCAGTAGGCCATGCCGCCGCGCAGGTTCGCCAGCTTCTTGAAGCCGGCCTGCGCCAGGATCTCGCAGGCGAACAGGCTGCGCCGGCCGTGCTCGCAGTGCACCAGCCAGTTGGCGTTCTTGTCCAGCTCACCGAATCGGCGGTCGAGCTCCTGCACCGGGATCAGCACCGAGCCCGGCAGCCGGTGGCTCTGGTACTCGGGTTCGGTGCGCACGTCGAGGATGCGCAGCGTCTGGTCGGTCTGCAGTTCGCGCTGCGCGTCGGCGGGGTCGAGGTCGCGGTAGTTCATCGGGGTCGATCGGAGCAGTGACCGCGTCCCGGGTCAATCGAGGTGGCCGCGGTCGCTGTCGCCCATGGCCACGCGGCCGGACGGGAAGTACTCGCGCCAGCGCGCCGACACCTTCTTCGCCGTGTCGGGGTCGCAGAACAGTTCCTTCGGGTAGCTCGGCTTCATGCGCGCGTCGATGACGATCGGCGGCGTCCAGCACGGCTGTGTATGCACCAGCGACAGTTCGCGCGCGTGCAGGTCGGCGGCCGGTTCGAAGCGCGTGAACGTCGTCCACAGGAAGTTGACGCTCGACTTCGCCGCCTTCGCCGCGTCGTCGACGAGCACGACCAGCGGCCAGTCGCGCACCGCGTCGCACTTCGCCAGCGCCGCCGCCGCCGCGCGGTTCGTCGCGAACGGCGGCCCCTGCACGACGAGGCAGCCGGGGCAGAACACTTCGGCGCGCGCGAACTCCGGCGGCAGCGCCCCGGTGAACACCGTCGGCAGCGTGCGCACCGGCTCGCCGAGGCCGAGCAAGACACCCTTGCTGCCCTTGTTGACCTCGGGCCCGGCGTAGTCGAGCGTGTCCATCGACAAGCTGCCGAACACGTAGAGGTCCGTCTGGAAGCGCGTGCGCGCCAGCACGTGGGCCAGCGTCGCCTTGAAGTCGCGCAGGTCGACGCTGCGGTCGGTCAGCAGCAGGAACTTGGTCAGGCTCAGCTGGCCCTCGCCGAGGATGCGGAAGGCGCTCTGCATCGCCTCGCGCGCGTAGCGCTCCTGCACGACGGCGGCGGCAAGCGCGTGGTAGCCGGTCTCGCCGTACGACCACAGGTCGCGCACCGCCGGCATCGCCACCTTGGCCAGCGGCAGCAGCAGTTCCTGCAGGTAGTCGCCGAGGAAGAAGTCCTCCTGGCGCGGCTTGCCGACGACGGTGGCGCTCAGGATCGGGTCGCGGCGGTGCAGCAGCGCCTTCGCGCGCAGCAGCGGGTAGTCGTGCTGCAGCGAGTAGTAGCCGTAGTGGTCGCCGAACGGGCCTTCGGGGCGGCGCTCGCCGGGGCGCACCTCGCCGACGATGCAGAACTCGCTGTCGGCGCAGAGCGGCAGCGGGCTGTGCACGCTCTTCGCGCTGCGCAGGCGCTGGCCGAGCAGCAGCGAGCACAGCAGGATCTCGGGCACGTTCTCGGGCAACGGCGCGATCGCCGACAGGATCAGCGCCGGCGGGCCACCGATGTGCACCGCGACCGGCATGGCGCGCCCGAGCTGCTCGCAGGCGGCGAGGTGGAAGCCGCCGCCCTTGCCGATCTGCACGTGCAGGCCGGTGGTGTCGTCGTCGAAGCGTTGGATGCGGTACATGCCGAGGTTGCTGCCGAGGCCCTCGGGATGTTCGGTGTAGACCAGCGGCAGCGTGACGAACGGGCCGCCGTCTTCGCTCCACGTGCGCAGCAGCGGCAAGCGCGACAGCCGCGGCGGGCTGTCCTCGTGCTGCAGCAGCGGCGCCTTGCGCAGGCGGCGGCGGCCGACGCGCAGCAGCGAGCCGAGCAGCGACCGGTGCTGCCACAGCTTGCCGAGCGTCGGCGGCAGCAGCGTGTGCGGGGCCGCCGCCAGTTGCTGCACCAGTTCGAGCGGGCGCTTGCCGAAGGCCAGCTCGACGCGCCGCGCGGTGCCGAACAGGTTGGTGACCGTCGGCCACGGCGAGCCCTTGATCCGGCGGAACAGCAGCGCCGGGCCACCGGCGGCGATGACGCGGCGGTGCACTTCGGCGGCTTCGAGGTCGGGATCGACTTCGGTGTCGATCTCGACCAGTTCGCCCTCGGCGCGCAGCAGGTCGAGGAACAGGCGCAGATCGAGCAGGGGCGCGGTCATCGCGGTGTCGGCGTGGACGGGGTCGCAGTCCCTGCGGCTTGCCGCAGCGGCGGCGCACCCGGTGACGTCGGGAACAGGAACTCGCGCACGATGGTGGCGACACGCTGGGTCGCCCCGGGCGCGCCGAGGCGGCGACGCACGTCGGCGAGTTCGGCGATCGCGGCGGCGCGCGCCGTGTCGTCGAACCACAGCCGTTCGGCCGCGGCGATCACGCGCTCCCAGCCCTGGTCGCGCGTGAAGCAGAACTCGGGCACCGCGGTGCGGCCGGCGATCAGGTTGGCGGCGGCGATCCACGGCACGCTGAGGATGCTGTGGTAGCCGATCGCCGACAGCAGGCCGCGCAGCTGGTAGACGACGATCGTCGGCACGCCGTGCAGGCACGCTTCCAGCGACCCGGTGCCGGACTTCACCAGCACGAGGTGCGCGCCGGCGAGCCAGGTCGAGAGCGGGCCCTGGTGGTGTTCGACCCAGGCCTCGGCGCCGTGCTGCTGCAGCAGCGTGCGCAGGAGCGGCGTGCGGCGCGCGTTCTTGTGCGGCAGCACGACGCGCAGCTGCGGCTCGCGCGCGCGCAGCGCCGCCGCCACGCGCAGCAGGCCCGGCAGGTTGGTGTGGATCTCGGCCG
>CANGSN010000380.1 GCA_947455805.1 Planctomycetota bacterium | reverse complement strand
GCCGCGAGGTGCAGGTGACCCAAGTCCTCGACACCTACACCTCCGCCCCCTGGGTCACGGGTTTCCGCGAACGCATCACCGTCCTCGGCCTCGATGCGGTCGTGCGGCCAGTCACCGATGCGCGCACGTGGTTGCTGACCGAGGGCTGGCTGCGGCACGGACGGCTCTGCGTGCACGAGTTGCCAAGCTCCGCCTGAGATGCCGAGAAGGAACCGCGAGACGGCCGCCAGGAGCATGTCTGGCGGCTGCCTTTGCAGTCGCGCCGAGTCTTCGAGAGGGTTCTCCTCGGCCTCTGCGCGGTCGACGCGGCAACCTCGGCTACGCAGCACGCGCTTGGTGGCGCCTTGCGCCTCCGGGACTCCTGGTTGCGGCTCGCCGTCGCCGCGCCGTTGGGTGCCCGGCAAGCCGGCGGGTATGGTCCCGCCGCGAAGAAGCCACCGACCCAAGCCCCTCGCCCTCGTACCTTCGTGACCGCCGCCGACGATTCCGTTCCCCCGTCCGAAGACACCCGACGGCTCTCCGCCGAGAAGGCGCGGGAGCAGTTGCTCGCCGACCCGCTGCTGCGCGACGCGCCGGTGGTCGAGGGCTTCAAGGTGCTGGAGCCCGCAGTGCTCTACGCCAAGGTCGGTGCCGGCGGCATGGGGGCGGTCTACCGCGGCCGGCACTTCAAGCTCGACCTCGACGTCGCCGTGAAGTGCCTGAAGCCAGCGCTCCTCCAAGAGGAAGGCGACTTCGTCAAGCGCTTCGAACGCGAGGCGCGGCTCGCCGCCAGCATCGCCCACCAGAACGTCGTGCGCGTGATGGACGTGCAGGAGAGGAACGGCCTGCACTACCTGGTGATGGAGTTCGTGCGCGGCGAGACGGCCGCCGAACGGGTGAAGCGCAAGGGCCCGCTGCCCGAGAAGGAGGCGCTGGCGATCCTCTACGGGGTGACCGCAGGGCTCGCCGCCGCGCACCAGAAAGGCATCGTGCACCGCGACCTGAAGCCGGAGAACGTGATGATCTCGCTCGACGGCGAGGTGAAGCTCGCGGACCTCGGGCTGGCGAAGTCGCAGGGTGGCATCGACGGCCGCAGCATCTCGATGGCGGCGTCGCAGATCATGGGCACGCCGCAGTACATGCCGCCGGAGCAGTGGGAGACGACGGACGTCACCGCCGCGGCCGACATCTGGGCGTTGGGGGCGACGTTCTTCTACCTGGTCACGGGACGCACGGGCATCTCCGGCGCCGGCACGTGGCAGGCGGTGATGAAGCGGGTCACCGAGCAGCCCTACCCGCTGCTGCGCCAGGAACGCGCGGATCTGCGGCCGGAGGTGCACGCGCTGTTCGAACGCTGCGTGCAGCGGCTGCCGCAGGATCGCTTCGCGGATGCGCGCGCGTTGCTGCGCGAACTGAAGAAGCTCGCGATCGACGACGACGATTCGGTGCTGCTCGATCCGGCCACGGGTTCGCTGCGCGACCGCCAAGGGCTGGTGACGCCGCCGCCGCGCGAGACGGTCTTGAAGATCAAGGCGATCGTCGAGACCGAAGCCGCGGGGCGTACGACCGAGCCGGAGCCGGCGGGGCCGCGCGCGCCGAAGTCGGAGGATCTGACGCGGCAGAGTCCGCGGCCGCAGCGCTCTCGTGCCGGGGGCTGGCTGCTCGGGCTTGCAGCCACTGCGCTGCTGGCGGCCGGTGGAACGTACGCCGCTGGGCTGTGGCCTGGCGGGGCGGGCGATGCGACGAAGGGCGACAACGCCACGCCAAGAGACTCCAACGACGCCGAAGCCGACAAGGCCAAGCCGCCGGCGAACACCCCTCCGGCCCCGCCAGCAGGCGACCCACGTGCCGATGCGCGCGCGGCCTTCGCCAAGGGCCAGCAGTTGCTGCCGCAGAAGGGGCAGCTCGACGCCGCGATCGCCGCGTTCGAACAGGCGCTGCAGCTCGATCCGAGTCTCGACGACGTGAAGGCGCCGCTGGCCGGGGCCCTGGGTCGCCGCGCCGAGCAGCTCGCCGCCACCGATCTCGACCAGGCCTTCGACCTGTGCCGCCGCGCCGCCGAGCTGCGGCCCGGCGATGCGGTGCTGACGCAGCGGCACGAGCAGTTGCGGGCGCAGCTCGCCGCGCGGCTGGTGCAGGGGCTCACGATCGAAGCACCAGCCGATCGTGCCGCGGTCGCCGACCGCACGGTCGTGCTGCGCGGCTCTGCCGACAGCAAGAACCTGCGCTCGGTGCGGGTGGCTTTGGTTACGGGCCGCGAGCGCGGGTCGAAGGCGCCGAGCGAGTGGGTGGCAGCGACGGTGGTCGACGGCTCTTGGAGCGCGGCGGTGCCGGTGACGCGCGATGGGCCGCACCAGGTGTGGCTGCAGGCCGAAGACAGCCATGGCGTCACCGGCGATCTGGCGCGAGCTTGGGTGGTCGTCGTCGACACGGCGGATCCGGTGCTGACCGTGAGCCAGCCGCTGGCCGGGGTCGTCACGCCAGCGAAGGTCACGCTGGGCGGCAAGGTCGTCGACGATTCGAAGTGTCGGGTCGAGGTCGACGGCGCGGTCGTAGACGTTGCTGCGGATGGCACGTTCTCACGTGAACTGCAGCTGGCCGACGGCGAGCAGTCGCTGCTGGTGGTGGCGACGGACGAGGCGGGCCGTCGCGCGGAGTTGCGGCGCACGCTGCGGGTCGACGCTGTGGCGCCGACGATCGAGTTGGCGACGCTGCCGAAGGTGACGAAGGACGCGTCGCTGGCGATCGCAGGGCGCATCGTGGGGCTCGAGAATGGGAAGCTGACGCTCGATGGCAGTCCGGTCGAGGTGGCGGCGGACGGTAGGTTCACGGCTTCGGTGCCGCTCGGCGAGGACCGCGACTTCACGTTCGTGCTGGTGGCGACCGACACGGTCGGCAACCCCAGCGAGCAGCGAGTGCTGGTGCGGCGCGATACGACGCCGCCAGTGGTTGAGTGGTCGGCGCCGCCCGAAGGGCAGCCGGTGCCTGCCGGCGACGTGGAGATCCGAGGCTCGGCGCGCGATGCGGGCGGGGTGGCGTCGGTGCTCGTCAACGGCAAGCCGGCGACCCGTTCGGGCACGCAGTGGCAGGCCGTCGTTTCCGTGCGGGAGGATCAGCAGCTCGGGGTCACGGTCGTCGCGACCGACGAAGCCGGCAATCCTTCGGCGCCGTTGGTGCGCACGTTGGTGGGGGCACCGGCGTTCGAGCCGAGGATCGAGGCCGGCGGTGGCATCATCATGCTGCGGATCGAGCCGAAGCCGTTCACGATGGGCAGCTCGGTAGGCGCGGACGAGACGCCGCATCGGGTGACGATCAGCCGCCCATACTGGATCGCCGAGACCGAGGTGACGCAGGCGCAGTGGCGCGAGGTGATGCAGACGACCCCGTGGACGGGGCAGAGCTACACCAGCGTGGGGCCCAGCCATCCCGCGACGAACGTGTCCTGGACGGATGCCGTTGCCTTCTGCGAGGCCCTGACGAAGCGGGAGGCTGCCGCAGGCCGGCTGCCGCCTGGGCATCGCTATGCGTTGCCGACGGAGGCGGAGTGGGAGTACGCGTGCCGGGGCGGATCCGCGGGCGCCTACTGCTATGGCGACGGGGAAGGGCGGTTGTCCGAGTTCGCAGTGTTCGGCAAGGAGTTCAAGGAGACCAACGGTGCCGATCGCGTGCGTACGAAGAAGCCGAACGCCTTCGGCCTCTACGACATGCACGGCAACGTGTGGGAGTGGTGCGCGGACTGGGCGGACTACACGGATGGCAAGATCGTCACCGACACCTATCGGGAGGGGGT
>CANGSN010000379.1 GCA_947455805.1 Planctomycetota bacterium | reverse complement strand
GTTCGGTCATGCGGCCGTCGACCCAGTCGCACAGCCGCTCGTCGACGTCGTCGTGGTGCGGGCCGTTCATGCGCGGAACCCCTGCAGCATCTCCTGCAGCAACAGCCGCCCGCGGTGGATGCGCGAACGCACGGTGCCGATCGGCAGGTCGAGCACGTCGGCGATCTCCTCGTAGGACAGCGACTCCATGTCGCGCAGCACGACGGCGGCGCGGAACTCGTCGGGCAGCTGCTGCACGCAGGCGCGCACGCGCGCCAGGAACTCGGCCTGGTGCGCGCGTTCGCCCGGATCGACCTCGCGGCCGCTCGGCGTCACGTAGAGGTCGTCGGTGCCGGCGACCGGCTGGTCGAGCGAGACCGTACGGCGATCGCGCTTCTGCGCGCGGCGGCGGCGGTACTCGCTGATGGCGACGTTGCTGGCGATCGTGTGCAGCCAGGCGACGAAGCGCACGTCGCCGCCGAAGGCGGGCAGGCCCTTGTGCACGCGCAGGAACACCTCCTGGCACAGGTCCTCGGCCATCGCCCGATCGCATCGCAACACCGACGTCATCACGCGCATCACCCGGTCCGAGTAGGTCTCGACGATCGCGCGGAAGGCCTCGATGTCGCCCGCTCGCGCCCGGAGCACCACGTCGTGCGCCGGATCGACTTCGTCGTGCCGTTCGACGGGCGCGGAACGCACGACGTGGGGCACGGCCGGCCATGGACGCGCCGGCAGCGGTGCGGTTCCCTCGGGCTTCGGCATTTTCTCGGCAGTCACGATGTCACGGTCGGAACGGGCGGAACGACGGGCGGAACGATCGGAGCGTGCGGGCGTCGGCGGGACGATAGCGCGCGAGGCCGGACGCGGCGATGCCATGCTGGCGAGTCGACGCTGCGCGGTCGACAATCCGACGAACCATGGCCGAGAACGTCTTCGTGTTTCCCTGTCCGTGCTGCAACAAGCTGGTCGAGGTCGACGTGCGCAGCGGCAAGGCGCGCGCGGCGAGGCCCGAGGAGAAGGCCGGCGGCCAGGACCTCGACCAGCTGCTGCGCGCGCAGAAGCGCGACGGCAAGCGCCTCGACGACCTGTTCCAGAGCGCCAAGGGCGACGAGGCGCGCAAGGCCGAGCAGCTCGACGCCAAGCTGCGCCGCGCCAAGGAGGACGCCAAGCGCGACGGCTCCGACAAGCCGCGCAATCCGTTCGACCTCGAGTGAGCGCCCTGGAGCGAGCGAGGCCGCGGCGCGCGATCAGCGCGCCAGCGTGCCGAGCACTTCGATGCGCTCGACGTCGAGCACCGTCACCGCTTCCTGCGCCGGCCGGCGACGCGGCCCGTTGACGCCGACCTCGCGGCCGACGAACAGCGACAGGTCGAAGCGACCGCTGCTGCAGGTGATCACGCACTCCTGCTTGCCACCGCGCTCGAGGAAGAACACGCTCGGCCCGCCGATGCGGCGCTCCTGGCGCAGCCAGCCGAGCGCCTGGAAGCGATCGAGGGTGTTCTTCGGCGTCGGCACCGGCTCGTCGACGACCGGCGGCTTGCTGTTCTGCAGCGCCGTCGCTTCGGCCAGCCACGTCTGCGTCTCGATGCGCTTCTTCAGCGACTCGACGGCGCCGCGGCCCGCGGACTTCGCGTCGAAGGTCGCCACCAGCTTGTCGAGCGTCTCGACGATCGGCCCGTAGCGCTGCTCGCCCAGCGGCTTCTTCATCTCGCTGGTGAACGTGTCCTGCACCTGCTGCACGAGCGCCAGGTCCTGCTGGTCCTGGGCGAGGCGCGCCGCCTTCGCGGCGATCTCGTCGAGCCGGGCCTGCACTTCGGCCGCCTGGGCCTTGCGCCACTCCTCGTAGGCCGCCGCCAGCGCCGGATCGGCGGCCGTTCCCGCCTGCACCGTTGCCGCCTGCACCTCGGCTTCGGCGACCCACGCCTCGATGCCCGGCACGCGCACGCGGAACCAGTCGTCCTGCTCGCCGACGACCTGCAGTTCGGTACCCTCGGCCAGCTGCGAAACCGGCGGCTCGCTCGAGCGCGGCCGGAAGCGGAACGAGACCTTCGAGCCCTTCGTCTTCACGCGCCCGTCGGCGGCCAGCTCGGTGAACTTGCGGCTGACGTAGCCCACCGGGCCGAGCGGCAGCGCGATCGCGCGGAAGCCGTTCTCGCTGCGCCCGACCACGACCACCTGGTCCTTGGCGAGCACGTCTTCGAACACCGGCGGCGACGCGACGGCCCCGGGCCAGCAGCGCAGCGCGACCTTGTCGCCGACGACGCGGCCGTAGACGACCGGCGCGTTCGGGTTGGTGGCGGACGCCTCGGCGGCGGCTGGCGCAGCCCCGGTGGCGGGTGCGTTCGCCGGCGGATTCGCCGGAGGATTCGTCGCCGGCGGCTGCTCCTGCGCGCGGGCGGAGGCGAGCAACAGCGTGCTCAGCGCGGCGGCGAGCACGAGCGACGGGCGACGGTGCACCGACTGAGCCCGGGCACCGACAGGCAGGAAACGAAGGACCATGGATTTCCTCGGAGGAACGAACCTCGACTGGGACTGACCGGAATCGCACGCCACCGCGGTTGACCACCCGCTGCGGCGAGGACCACGATGCTACCGGACGCGCTCACCGGGACGAAGCATGTTGTCCGCGGAACGGAAGGGCCTTCCTGGGCGCGGCGGCGGCAGCCGATAGGATCCGCCGCCATGCGATCGGTCACCCTGCTGTTGCCCCTGCTGGCCTGCACCCCGGCCTGCACGTGGTGGAAGAGCGCCGAGCACGTGCTGGTGACCAGCGACCCTGCCGGCGCCCGCATCCTGGTCGACGGCACCGACTCCGGCCACACCACACCGTTCCGCCTGCGCATCGGCGGCAACTTCGGCGGCAACCACGAGGTCGTGCTGCAGAAGAAGGGCTACCGCCCGGCCGCGCGCTGGCTCGTGCAGCACACCGAGGGCTACACCTCGCGCTTTGGCGACGCCGCGTTCGAACTCGGCATGCCGGCGCTGCCGCCGTTCTTCTGGACCCCGGGCGACCTGCTGTTCCCGTTCGGCGTGCGCGGCGCCGCGCTGCCGGGCGAGTTGCACGTCGTGCTGGAGAAGGAGGACGCGCCGAAGCTGGGCTTCGACCTGTTGGCCGAACGCGCGGCGGCGGCCAAGGCGGCGACCAGCCCGAACACCGCCGACGCACGATGAGCAAGGCGACGGTGGCACACCAGCCGACGGTGTTCCTCGACCGCGACGGCACGCTGAACCGCGAGGTCGGCTTCGTCACTGCGCCCGAACGGATCGAACTGCTGCCGGGCACCGCCGAGGCCCTGCAGCGCCTGGTCGACCACGGCCATCGCCTGGTCGTCGTCACCAACCAGAGCGGCATCGCCCGCGGTCTCTACGACGAGCGCACGCTGGCGGCGATCCACGCACGCATGCACCACGAACTCGGCGAGTTGGTGTCGGCGTGGCTGCACTGCCCGCACCTTCCCGATGGCGCCCATGGCTACGGCCACGACTGCGCGTGCCGCAAGCCGGGCGCTGGCCTGCTGCATCAGGCGCGCGAACTGCTCGGCCTAGACTTCGCCGGCGGCGCCCTGATCGGCGACAGCGCCCGCGACGTGTTGATGGCGAACGGCCTGCCGCTGCGGACCGTGCTCGTGCACAGCGGCAAGCCGGCCGACGGCGAGCGCGCGAAGCTGCATGCCGCCGGGTTCCGACCCGACCACGAAGCCGCCGACCTGCCCGCGGCCGTCGACTGGCTGCTCGCCGCTCGTTGATGGCTGCGAGCCGAGGGGCTGCTCGTTGCGCGCCGAACGCGCGCGCCTCGCCG
>CANGSN010000378.1 GCA_947455805.1 Planctomycetota bacterium | reverse complement strand
CCCCCCGGCGGCCTCGACCAGCGCCACGCCGGCGGCGACGTCCCACTCGTGCTTTGGGTGCAGGGTCCACGTCGCGTCGGCGCGGCCGGCGGCCACCATCGCCAGCTCGTAGGCGACCGAACCACACGGGCGCAGCTGGCAGTGCGGCTGCAGCGCCGCCCAATCGCCTCGGCGGTGTTCGCTGCGGCTCACCAGCAGGCAGGGCCGCGGGTCGGCGGCGTCGAAGCCGAGGTCCGGCTCGCCGGACAGCTCGAGGCCGAGCCCGGGCCCACCGGCGACGACGACGTCGACGGCCGGATTGCCGACGACGCCGAGCACCGGCACGCCGTCGACCACGAGCGCCACCGACACCGTGTACTCGGGCCGGCGTGCGACGAACGCGCGCGTGCCGTCGAGCGGGTCGACGACCCAGACGCGGCGGCAGTGCAGGCGCCGTTCGTCGTCGACCGTCTCCTCCGACAGCCAGCCGTCGTCCGCGCTCGGCAGCAGCGTGCGCAGCAGGTCGTCGACGTCGCGATCGGCGGCGGTCACCAGGCCCCCGTCGTGCTTGTGCTCGTATTCGACCGGCCGCGCTGCGTGCGCACGCAGCACCACGAACGCCTGCTGCACCGCGGCGACGGCGCGGGCGAGGTCGTCGGCCGTGTTCATGCGCTGCCGCCGCCGCGGGGATCGCGCGGCGCCGCCGTCCACGGCGGCGTGGACTCGACCTGCGCGATCACCGCCTCGGCGCTGTCGGCGACCGTCCACAGGCCGCGGAAGTGCGCTTGCACGAAGCCCTGCACGAACGCGCGCTCGAGCATCGCCAGCATCGGCTGCCAGTAGCCGTCGACGTCGAACACGACCACCGGCTTGCGATGGAAGCCGAGCGCCTTGAACGACAGGATCTCGAACAGTTCCTCGAACGTGCCGAGGCCGCCGGGCAGCGCCACGTAGGCGTCGCCCGCCTCGTCGAGCCCGCGCTTGCGCGAGCGCATGTCGGCGACCGTCGCCATCTCGTGGGCGTCCGGGCACTGCACGTTCTTGTCGACGAAGTCCTGCAGGATCACGCCGAGCGTGCGGCCACCGACGAGCCGGGCGCCGCGCGACACCGCCCCCATCAGGCCGTGCTTGCCGCCGCCCCAGACGAGGTCCCAGCCCTTGTCGGCGATGCGCCGACCGAGGTCCTCTGCGGCCCGATGGTAGTGCGCGGCGACGTGGTCGCTCGACGACGCATAGACGGTGACACGGAACCCGCGCGGCGCGGTCACAGCACGTTCCCTCGCAGCAGCCAGCGCTCCAGCAGCAGCAGGCCCGCCATCGACTGGCCGTCGCCGCATTCCTGGTCGAGCAGACGGTCGCGCGCTGCGGCGAACGGCAGCCGGTGCACGGTGATGCGTTCCGACGGTTCGAGTTCCTGCGCGACCTCCTGCAGGTCGCGTGCGAGGAAGAAGTGGCAGCGCTCGTTCGAGACGCCCTTGTACGGCGCGAAGTGGCCGAGCGGCGTCCATTGCGCGGCGACGAGCCCCGCTTCTTCGTGCAACTCCTTCCGGGCGACGGCCAGCGGCTCCTCGCCGTCGCGCATGCCGCCGATCGGGAACTCCCACAGGTCGCGGCCGAGCAGGTAGCGGTGCACGTGCAGCAGCACCGTCGAGCCGTCGGCGAAGATCGGGATCGCCGCACAGCTGCCCGGCATGTCGACGTAGTAGTAGGTGCCTTCGCTGCCGTCGCGCTGCACGTAGCGATCGAGGCAATAGCGGTGCCACGGATTGTCGACGAGCACCTCGCGGGTCAGGCGCGAGAACGGGCGGCGCGACGTCACGGCAGGCTCACGGCGAGATCGAGAAGAAGAGCACGCGGCGGTCGTCGGTCTCTTCGTAGCTCAGCGGCCAGCCGAGGTCGAGCGAGATCGGCAGCTGCAGGTAGGGGATCTGGATGCGCACGCCGAAGCCGACGCTGAGGCGCGGTTCGCCGAACGACGCGTCGTCGATCGACAGGCCGAGCAGGCCGAGGTCGGAGAACGCCACCCAGCGGACCAGTTCGCGGTCCCGCACGTCGCCTTCCATCCGGGTCGCGATCAGCGGGAACGAGACCTCGGCGGTGGCCGTGTACATCACCTCGCCGCCGATCGGACGCCCGAACTGGCTCGGGCCAGCCCTTCGGAAGCCGAAGCCGCGCAGGCTGGCGCCGCCCATGTAGAAGCGGTTGGTCACGAACACGTCGTCGCTGCCGCCGAACGCCTCGGCGTAGCCGAACAGGTGCTCGAGGTGCAACACCGTGCGATGGCGCATCTCGTTCTCGGCCAGCGGCACGTAGACGTGCGCCGTGTGGATGTAGCGCGTCATGCTCTCCTCGCCACCGAGGAAACCGCCGACGTAGTCCGCGGTCAGGCCGAGCTCGACGCCCGACGTCGGCCGGATCGGATTGTCGTAGTCGCGGTAGCGGATGCTGGCGCGCGTGCCGCGCATCTCGGTCGAGCCTTCGGCGTCGAACGCCAACGACGTCGCGTCGGGGGCCAGCGACTCGACGCCGACGGTGTCGTGGCGAAGCGCCAGGCCGACGTTCAGGAAGCGCGTCAGGTTGCGCGACAGCTGGACCTCGGCGCCGAGCAGGTCGGAGGTGTAACCGTCGGGCAGACGCTGGATCACGCGGCGTCCGTTGACGCGCAGTTCGTAGGTCTCGAAGTGGTGCGTGAACACGTCCGGCTCGACCCAGGTCAGCTGGAACTGGCTGAAGCGGGTGCCGGGCGCCAGCAGCATCTGCAACTGCTGGCCGCCGCCGTGGAAGGCCTCGTTGTCGAGGACCTCGCCGATCGCCGTGATCGGATTGAGGCTGCTCGGCGGCTTGTAGAGGTCGAAGTTCCGCTTGTTGAAGGTGACGTTCGCCTGCGCACCCTGGCCGGTGCTGATGCCCACACCCCAGCGCAGCTCGCCGGTCGAGCCGTCCTCGAGGTCGATGCCGATGTCGACGTATTCGGGTTGCCCGGTGACCGGCTCGAGCTGCAGCCGTGGACCACGCTGGCTCGCCGCGTCCTGGAAGTACTGCGTCTGCTCGATCGCGGTCTGTGCGTCGCGCACCTTGACCATGTCGATGGTGTCGCCTGGGACGACGCGCACGCGGCGGCGGATCACGGCGTCGCGGGTGAAGCGGTTGCCGCGGATCAGCACGTCGCGCAGCTTCTTCGGCACGCCTTCGCTGACCTGGTAGACGAGGTCGACCGCCGGGCCGTCCCCGAAGGTGGGCTGCGGGTCGAACACGCGGCAGCCGCCCTGCACCTGCATCATCCCGGGGAAGCTGACCGGCGGATGGCCGCGGCGACCGTAGTAGTCCTGGATCGCCTGCACGTCGCGGCGGATGCGTTCGTGGTCGTAGTACTCCCCGGCGACGACCTTCAGTTCCTTCGCCACCTCGGCGGCCGGGTGCAGCGGCGTGCCGACCAGCGGCTGACCGTTGCCGAGCACGTGCTCGACCGCGACCGAGCGCACGCGATAGCGCGGCCCTTCGACGACCAGGAAGTCGAGGTCGACGCTGGTCCGGTCGGCGGTGATGCGCGCGTCCAGCAGGTCGACGGTCGCATCGAGAAAACCCTGCGAGCGGTAGAACAGTCGCAGCCGATCGAGGTCCTCTTCGAGCGTCTCGCGCGAGAACGCATCGCCCGAGTCGGTGGTCAGTCCGGCGTCGCGCAGCAGGAACTGGCCGGTGCCGAACCAACCGAGCGCTGCCTCGCCCGCCAGCGTCGCGTTGCCGAAGAAGCGCATCTCGCCGACCTCGACCTCGGGCCCCTCGTCGACGACGAAGCGCAGT
>CANGSN010000377.1 GCA_947455805.1 Planctomycetota bacterium | reverse complement strand
CGCCGGTGTGCCGGCTGCCGCGGACGACGCCGGTGGCTGCGGCGGGGCCGGTGGCTGCGGCGGCGACGGCGACTGGGCGGCGGTGGGCGACAGCGACATGGCGACGACGAGGGCGAACGTGCGGGCCGGCATGGGCCGGGACGATAGCTCGTGCGCTACAGTCGCGGTGTGTCCGAGCTGTCCCAAGACGTCCCGCTGCTGCTGTTCGACGGTGAATGCAACCTGTGCCACGGCGCCGTGCAGTTCGTGCTGCGGCGCGACCGCACCCAGCGCTTCCGCTTCGCGGCGCTGCGTTCGGCCGTCGGCCAGCAGGCGATCGCCGCCGCCGGGGTCACCGGGGCGCTGCCCGACAGCATGGTGCTGATCCATCGCGGCCGGCTGCACGTGAAGTCCGGCGCGGCGCTGCGCGTGGCGAAGCTGCTGCCGTTCCCGTGGCCGCTCGCCTTCGTGTTCTGGCTGGTGCCGAGCCCGCTGCGCGACCTCGTCTATGCGTTCGTCGCCCGCCATCGCTACCGCTGGTTCGGCAAACGGCAGGCGTGCTGGGTGCCGACCGCGGCGCTGCGCGCGCGCTTCCTCGACCGTGACGAACGGCAGTAGACGAACGTCAGGCGACGAACGGCAGGAGTCGCCGGTCTGCCTCAGGCGCTCGCGCCACCGCCCATGCGCACGCGCGCTTCCGGCGGCAGCGCCTGGAAGCCCGGGCCGCCGGGGCCGACCAGCGCCACGACCGTCGAGCCGAAGCCGAACTGGCCGACCTCGTCGCCGCACGCCACCGGCCCCTGCGCCACCGTCACCAGCGTGCCGCCGACGTTGTAGGCGCCGACCATGACGATCGCCGCGGCGCGGCCGTCGGGCAGTTCGCACGCGAACACGTGGCGCGCGTTGCGCACGAACAGGTCCGGGATGCAGCGCACCGCCGGCGGGTTGACCGGGAACAGCGTGCCGCGGATGGGCTGGACTGCACGCACCGTCGCCGCGAACGGCGCGTGCACGCGGTGGTAGTCGCCAGGGGCGAGGTAGATCGTCGCCTGCGAACCGCCGGCGAGCCGCGCCGCCAGCGCCGCGTCGCCGACCAGGTCGGCGAGCGCGTAGTCGTGGCCCTTCACCTGCGGGATGCGGTCGCCGGCGATCGGCCCGGCGGTGACGATCCTGCCGTCGCACGGCCACACCAGCGGGCCGGCACCGAGTGGCCTGGACCCCGGCCGCAGTGCACGGCGGAAGAACTGCTGCAGGCTGCGGAAGTCGCCGAGTTCGCCGGCCACCTCGTCGAGCGAGGCGCCGTAGCGCCGCGCGAACCAGCGGAACAGGCGCACGCGCAGGCCGCGCGGCAGCGGGGTCGCGCACAGCAGGCCGCACAGGCGGGACAGGGCCACCTTCGGCAGCAGCGTCAGCAGGAGTCGGCGCATCGGTTCGGCGGCGCACGATGCGGGCCGAGGCGGAGCGGCGCAAGCGCGCGTTCCCGGGTGGACCAGCCCCGCGAGCCATTGGCGAACGGTGCGTCCAGGCCATCGGCGTGGCAAGATGCAGCGATGCTGCGGTCCTGCCTTCTCGGTGCTGGTTGCCTGCTGCTCGCCGGGTGTTCCGACTCGCGCGCTGCCGCGAAGCCGAGCGATGGCGTGCTGGTGCTCGAGGTCGGCGGCATCGACACCTCGCTGCGCAAGTCGCTCACCGAAGGCGGCATCGAGGTGGGGCCGCCGCAGACGCTGGTGCCGGTCGTGCCCGCGCCGACGGTGGAAGCACCGCAGCCGCCGCCGCCGGGCGACGGCACCGCTGCGAAGGGCGAGCCGGCACCGTCCGTTCCCGAGCCGAAGGGCGACCCCGCGCCAGCGCCGGCGAACGTCGATTGGTTCGAGGTCGAACTGGCGCCGAAGCAGACGCTGACCGGGCTCGCCAAGAAGCACCTCGGCGACGGCACGCGGTATCCGGAGATCCTGAAGCTGAACGGCTGGACCGAGCGCGACGTGCTGCGCCTGCGCCCAGGCGCCAAGGTCAAGATCCCGAAGTCGAAGCGCTGAGCCGTGGCGACGGATCCGGCCCCGCTGCAGCTGCTGCCGATCGGCGTCGTCCACTGCGAACAGCGCGTACACCACGAGGCGCCGCGGCAGAGCGGCCTCGGCCGCGGCAGCACCGGCCGCATCGAGATCCGGCAGGGGCTGCAGAACGGGCTCGCCGACCTCGACGGCTTCAGCCATCTGTGGGTGCTGTTCTGGTGCCACCACGCGCGCGGCCGGCCGCTGCAGGTGAAGCCACCGCGCGACCAGAAGAAGCGCGGCGTGTTCGCGACGCGGTCGCCACAGCGCCCGAATCCGCTCGGGCTGTCGTGCGTGCGCCTGCTGCGCCGCGAGAAGCGCGTGCTGCACATCACCGACCACGACCTGCTCGACGGCACGCCGGTGCTCGACCTCAAGCCCTACCTGCCGGCCTACGACAGCGTGCCGGACGCGCAGATCGGCTACGTCGCCGGGCTCGATCCCGCGGCCCTGGACCATCGTCCCTGGTGGGACGAGAAGCGCGTGCCGCCGCCGCGCGTCTACCGGCAGCGCCCACCGGCCGAGTGATCGGCGTGCGGCCGGCGCCGCGCGTTCAGCTGCGGTAGTCGGCGTTGATCTGCACGTAGTCCTTGGTGAAGTCGCAGGTCCACACGTCGGCTTGGCTGCTGCCGACGGCGAGGTCGACGCCGAGCACGACTTCGATGTCGTCGACGAGGTGGCGGTGCGCCAGCCCTTCGTTCTCGGGGTGCGGCAGGCCGCCGCTGTAGACGTCGGCGGCGCCGACCCAGACCTTCGCGCGCGCGGCGTCGAACGGCACGCCGGCGCGGCCGGCCGCCGACAGGATGCGGCCCCAGTTGGGATCGCGGCCGGCGACCGCGGTCTTCACCAACGGGCTGGTGGCGATGACGCGGCCGACGGTGGTCGCTTCGTGTTCGCTGCGGGCGCCGCGCACCTGGATGGTGACGAGGCGGGTGGCGCCTTCGCCGTCGGCGGCGAGCGTGCGGGCCAGCTGCTGGCTCATCGCCGTGACGGTGCGTTCGAGTTCGTCGTCAGCACCGCCGTGCTGCCCGCTGGCGAGCAGCATCAGCGTGTCGTTCGGCGACGTGTCGCCGTCGACGGTGGTGCGGTGGAAGCTGCGGTCGGCGACGCGGCGCAACAGGCCGGCGGTGGCGGCGGCGCCGTCGCTGCTGCCGTCGGTCAGCACGAAGCCGAGCATCGTCGCCATGTTCGGGTGGATCATGCCCGAGCCCTTGGCGAAGCCGGTGGTGGCGCCGGCCTGGCCGATCGCGTGGGCGGCCTTCGGGTAGGTGTCGGTGGTCATGATCGCGCGCGCGAACGCCATCGCACCGTCGTGGCTCGCCGCCGCCAGCAGCGGATCGAGGTGCGAGACGATGCGGTCGGTCGGCAGCGGCGCGCCGATCGGTCCGGTGCTCGCCATCAGCACCTGCTCGGTCGGGCAACCCAGGCGCCGGGCCAGCTGCTCACAGCAGTGGCGCGCGTCGGCGATGCCACGTTCGCCGGTCGCGCAGTTGGCGTTGCGGGCGTTGACCAGCACCGCGCGCACCTTGCCGCCGCTCTTCTGCAGATGGTCGCGGCAGACGTGGATGTGGGCGCCGACCAGCTGGTTCTGGGTGTAGATCGCGGCGGCGTCGACGGCGCGGTCGGCGAGCAGCAGGCCGAGGTCGAGCTGCTGGTTCTTCTTCAGGCCGCAGTGGATGCCGGCGGCACGGAAGCCCTTCGGCAGCGGCACGTGCTCGGGAATGGGCGCTAAGCGGACGGTCATGGCGCGCGGACGAT
>CANGSN010000376.1 GCA_947455805.1 Planctomycetota bacterium | reverse complement strand
TGGTGGAGCCGAGGTCGCGGGTGGCCTGACGCCACGCCGGGTGAAGCCCCGGCAGGCTGAACGCTGCCAACGTGCCGCGTTCGCCGACGACCACGACGGTAGAGCCCGAGACCAGCGGGCTGCTTTGCACCGCCTCCGGCAGCGCCACGGACTTCACCTCGCGCCGGCCGAGGTCGACGGCGCACAGGCGTTGGTCGGTGGTGGCCAGCAGCAGCGTGTGCTCGACGTGCGTCGGCGCGACCTCGGTCGGCAGTTGCGGCAGGCTCCACGCCAAGGTGCCGTCCGCCAGCGACAGCGCGCGCAGGTCGCCGTCGAGCGACGTGACCAGCACGTGGTCGCCGTCGACCAACGGGCGCGACAGCAGGCCGGAGAGGTCGCCGCTGCGGAAGGTCCACGCCACCTTGCCGCCGGTCGGCGTGACCCGGGTCACGCTGCCGCTGCGGTCGACGACGATCAGGTCGCCGTTCGCGAGCAGTGCTGGCGGCACGTCGACTTCGGCGCCGTGCTTCCATGCCTGATCGGGCAGCAGCAGCAGCGTGCCGTTCCAGCTGCCGACGTCGTCGCCGCGCACCAGGGCGTGGAGCGGCTGGAAGCCCGGCATGGCGACGACGAAGCGGGTCTCGTCGCTCGGCGCGCGCGTCAGCGTCATCGGCGTGGCGCCGACCTCGGTGCCGTTGCAGGTGACCTTGGCGCCGCGCGGGCAACTGTCGATGCGCAGCGGCAGTTGCACCAGGCGGTCGAACGGCACCTCGGGAAAGGCCGTGCGCAACGCGCGCAGGTGCTGTTGGGCCGTGGCGAACTCTCCCCCCACGGTCGCGGCGCGCAGGGCATCGAGCAGCTTGACGATGGTGGCGTAGCGGGCGACCTGGTCGCGGAAGTGGGCCCGCAGGTCGTTGTCGCCGGTCGGCTGCTTCTCCAGTTCGCGATACAGAGACAGAGCGGCGACGAAGTCGTAGGCCGCTTCGCGTTCGACCGCGGCCTTGAACATCGGGTCGAGCCGCCGCTGCTGGTCGTTGCGCTGCAGGGCCTCCGTGTAGGCCTTCCCCAGCTCGGCGGCCCGCTGGAACGCCGGCTCCAAGTCCTGCACCAGTGCGCGGGCCCGCGCCACCTGCGCGGGCGGAAGGAAGGCCGGCAGACCGTCGCCGGCGAGCTTCGCCTGCATTTCCTGGAACGTGCGCAACTGCACTGGGGTGCAAGCGGACTGCAGGTCGGCGAGCTGCGTGGTCAGCGCCTTGCGATCGAACAGCGTGTCCGGCTGCGGCGGCAGGCGGTGCGGCAGGTTCTTGCCGACGCTTTCGAGGTCGGTCAGCAGCACTTCGAGTCGCGACGTGACCACGTCGACCACCTCCGTGCGCACCTGCTTGTCGTTCCACAGCCCTGAGTAGGCTGCCATCGCCTGGGCGAACTCGCCGCGGCCGAGATCCTGGGCTGCCTCCGTCAGGCGTTCGTTGACTTGCGCGCGGAAGGTCTTTTGCAGGCGCGCCTGCTCCGCCGCTTCGGCGAAGGCGATGCGGTTGCGCAGGTCCTCGATCGCCTCGTTCTCGCCGATCTGCTGGCGCCAGTGTTCCCAGCGGTTGCGGGCGCCGTTGCGGTCGCCGTTGCCGAGCAGCGACGTGACCTCGCGATCGGCCTCGGCGACGGCGCGGTTCAGCGTGTGCTGCTGCCACAGCACCAAGCCCATGCCGCCGAGCATGAGCGACGCGGCGGCGATCGCCGTCGCCCGCACGATGCGGCCGACCTTGGTCTGCTTGCGCTGGTGGACGATTTTGGCCACGTCCTTGCGCGTGCGGTCGAGACGAAGCAGCGCCTCGTAGGCCTCGAGCGCGTGCTTCTTGTCGCCGTCGGCGTCGTAGAGCTGCCCGAGTTCGAACAGCACCCCGGCAGCGCCATTCGGATCGCGACCCTTCTGGCGGGCTCGGGCCTCGCGCAGCAGGATCTGTGGCCGCAGCGTGCCGGTCATGCGCGCATCGGCGCAGATCTCGAGCGCCGTCGGCACCAGGTCGCCGTCGATCAGCGCGTCGAGCAGTTCGAGCGTCGTCTTCTCGAGCTCGGGCGAGTCGGGCGCCGAGTGGGCGAGCAGGATCGTGCGCAGGAAGCTCAGTGTGCCGGCGTCGTACGGGCTCAGTTCCCGCGCGCGCCGCGCGAGTGCGAGCGCGGTCTCCGGATCGCTCTGCCGTTGTGCTGCCTCGAGCAGCAGGTTGCCGGCGAGGCGCCGTTCGCCGGCCTTCTCCAGCGCGTCGGCCATGCCACGCAGCACGCCGAGCGAACGGTCGCCCGGCCGATCACGCAGTGTCTGCAGCAGCAGCACGGCCTTCTTGGTGTTGCCGGCGTCGGCCTGCATGGTCGCCGCGGTGACCAGCTCGTGGTCGGCGATGTTCGCCAGCAGACCGCCGGTGACGAGATCGCGCCCAGCGCGCGCCACCTCGAACAGGCCGAGCGTCGTTTGGTCGGCGAGGTCGCGGTAGGTCTGGCGGCCGTCGGCGGTGGCGAGCAGGCCGCGATGGGCTTCGTTCAGCTCGCTGTCGTCGGCAGGATTGGCGATGCGGCTCGGGATCTCGTCGAGGCTGCAGAGGGCATCGAGGATGCTCTGCCACTCGTCCGAGCGGCGCGCGACCTCGAGCAGCAGGCTGTTGACCTCGAACTCCGGGCATGCCTCGAAGGAAGCGCGCAGGTCGTCGTCGACGACCGGACCCTTGAAGAACTCGAACTGGCCGTGGCGCCAGGTGAACAGCGCGAACAGGTCTTCCCCGACCTGCATGCCGACGATCTCGTCGATCTGGTCCTGCGTGACCAGTCCGGTCTGCACCAGCAACTGGCTGATCGGCAGCTTCTCCTTGCGTTGCGCGACCAGCACCTGCCGCAGCTGGTCGACCTGCAGCAAGCCGGCGTTGACCAGCCGCTGGCCGAGGCGCCGCGTCGCGAGGCGCACAGGCACCAGCACCCGGACGTGGCCGTCGCGGCAGTGGATCTGGCGCTCTTCCAGGGGGTTGCGGACCCGCAGCACACCCTCCATCTTCGACATGCCGAGCGTCTGGAAGATGTCGGCCAGGTTGATCTGCTCGAGATCGCCTCGCATCGTCACCGTCTGTCCTTCGCGGGACGCAGGTGACGGTGCCGGAGTCGACGTCGCCTCCTCGCCCGAGGCGAGCAGGAACTCGACTTCCGCATCGTTCAGCAGCTCACCCTTCTCCGTCATGCCGTTCCGTGTCGCCCGTCCGGTTGCCGTGCCAGCACGGGCTCGTTCGCGAGCCCTGCCGCAGACGTTCGCTATCGGCCTTCTGCTCGCCTTGCCTCAATTCGCGTCCGCCCAGGATGGCAGCGCCCTTGCCACCGGCGGCGTGGGGTGGATCACCGCCAAGGACGAACGCGTGCGCGAGCGCTTCCGGCAGCTGCTGCTGGCGGCGCCGACGCGCGATCTCGGCGTCGGCTGGCAGTTGGCACTCGACCTCGGGCGGCCGGCGGCGCCGCTGCTCTGGGAGATGCTGCAGGCGGAGAAGTCGAACGTCGAATCGCGCCTGATCGTGCTCGCCGCCGCGGTGCTCGCCGGCGGCGTCGCCGAGGACGCTCGGCTGTTCGAATGGCTCGACCAGCAGAAGCCGATGCTGGAGGAGCGGGTGCTGGCAGGCCTGCTGATGGCGCTCGGGCCGATGCGCAGCCGGCCGGTGCCGAACTTCTGGACGCGGTGCCTTGGGCCGACCCGGTCGCCGGAGCAGTTGCTGTCCGTCGCCGTGCGCCTCGCGTCCGTGCGCTTCCCAGGTGCCGATGGCGGGGCGCCGCCCCTGCTGGGCGACGACCC
>CANGSN010000375.1 GCA_947455805.1 Planctomycetota bacterium | reverse complement strand
CGCGGGTGATGTCGGTGTCGACGAAGCCCGGGCACAGCGCGTGCACGCGGATGCCGGCGGCGCCGAGCTCGGCGTGCAGCGCGCGCGCGAGCCCGACCATGCCGTGCTTCGCCGCCGTGTAGGCGGAGGTGAACGGATAACCGCGCAGCCCGGCGGTCGACGCCAGGTGCAGCAGGCAGCCGCTGCCGCGCTTCTTCATCGCCGGGGCGACCGCGCGCGCGAACGCCAGCGGTGCGCCGACGTGCAGGTCGAACGTCTCGCGCAGCATCGCCGTGGTCGTGTTCTCGACCTTGTCGGCGGGCGCCGTGCCGGCGTTGCTGACCACCGCCTCGACGCCGCCGAAGCGCTGTTCGGCCGCTGCCACGATCTGCCCGGGCGCCTGGTCGTCGCGCAGGTCGGCCGCCACCGTCAGCACCTCGGCGCCGCGCGCGCGCACCCGGTCGGCGGCCGCAGTCAGTGCGGCCGCATCGCGCGCGGTGAGCACCAGGCGCCGGCCGGGCGTCGCCAAAGCCTCGGCGATCGCGAGGCCGATGCCGCGGCTGCTGCCGGTCACGATCGTGGCGAAGGAGGACGTCGACGAGGCGGCCATCCTTGCATGGTCCAGAACGGCTCGGACGGCGCAACGACGAGGCGCTGCCGACCGACGAAAGGCGTTCGCTCTGGCCGCGGATGGGGTGGGTCAGTTTCCGAGCGACCGGCCGTCGTCGTGCGGCGTCGGTGCTTCGGAGCCACGTTCCGTGTCGCGAACTGCGGAATGCGTTCAGGCCGAACGCCTGCTCTTGCCGATAGCAAGGCCAGGACAGGGAAGCATGGGGAGCCAAGTTGCGGACGACCCCAGGAAGGGCCCGGCGGGAACCGGGCCCTTCTTTTTTTCTCCGGCGCCCCGGGCGGTGGCGCGGAGGTGATCGGCCCAGTGTTGCTGCGGTCGGAAGCCCTTGGCGGACCATGCGTCGGCCAAGGCGGAACTGCCGGAACAACACTGGTCCGATCACTTCCGGGGCGGGGTCCAGTTCGGGGGGCGGTGCGGCCGATGGCAACGGGAGTTGCACGAGGATCGCCCCCATGACCCACGACCTGCCGGCTGTTCGTTCCGCGCTGACCGAGTCCTCTGGCCTGTGGCTGTTGCCGCGCGGGGTGCGGAGCCTGGCCGGGGCGGTCGCACTGGCGGCAGGGCTGGTGGCGCAGACGACGACGGTGGTGCCGGCGCGCTGCGTCGACCTGCCGGGCAACGCGGCGCTGGCGATGCCTCTGCGGTGGAGCCAGGGCGTGCTGCAGGTGTTCGTCGACCCGCCGCTGTTGCCGGCGGCGTTGAACGGCCAGGCGCTGACCGGGGTGCGGCTGCGGCGATCGACGCTGCTCGGCGATCCGGCCAATCCGGCACTGACCCGCACGCTGACGGTGCGCGGCGGCTACCAGCCGTTCCTGGCGGCGCAGATGCAGGGCTCGGTGACGCAGAACCGGCCGGCCGGCTCGATGGTGCTGTTCGGACCGGCGGCGGTGACGACGGCGGCGACCGGGGCGCCGGCGGCGGGTGCTCCGGTGGGGGAAGACCTGCTGAACGTCGACTTCACGACGCCGCTCCCCTGGGCGGCCGGCACGCTGTTCCTCGAGTTCGAGGTGGCGGACGCGCCGCTGCAGATCAGCTCCGCGCACTGGGTCGACGCGGTGTGGATGCCGAACGGGACCGACACCGGCTACGCGGTCACCGTCGGCACCGGCGGCTGCACGACGCGGCCGGAGCCGACCGAACTGCGCTGGACCGGCGGCGCCGCCCCGGCGCCGGGCATCACCGGCACGCTGGAGGTCCGCGGCACGCCGCCGACGGTGGGCGGCAGCGTCGGCTTCGTGCTGGAGTGGATCGGCTTCTCGCCGCGCGCCAACAACTTCGGCGTGTCGCTGAGCCTGCTGGACCCGGGTCTGGTCGGCTGCCACCAGTGGGCGCCGTTCGAGGTGTCCTGGTCCGGAACCGCCAATGCCGCCGGCATCTACACGACCCCGCTGCCGCTGCCGAGCAGTGCGGCGCTCGGTACCGAACTCGGGGTCCAGGCGGCCTGGCTCGACCTGTCGCGGACCGGCCTGCCGCTGTCGTTCAGCAACGGCGTGGTGCTGCGCCTTGGTCCCAGCGGGGTCGGAACGGGCTGTTCGACGATGTTCTTCCCCGGCGCCGCGACCGTGTCGCCGTGGCCGGCGTTCGTCGGCCAAATGCCGGTGCTGCTGCTGAAACACTGACGCCGGGCGGGGGGCGCGGGGGCTGCGGCCCCGGGTGCTGGCGGTGCTGGCCGAAACGAGCTCTTGCGCGGCCTCGGCCAGTCGCTACTCTCCCTCGCCCTTTTGAATCGCGGCCGACCCCGGCCGCTTGCAGCCATGGCCAAGCCGAAGAAGAAGAAAGAGATCGTCTTCCTGGTCTGTGAAGAGACCGGCGACCGGAACTACACGATCTTCAAGAAGCCCGGCACCAACAAGCTGGAGCTGATGAAGTACTCGCCGCGCGTGCGCAAGCACACGAAGCACATCGAGAAGAAGAAGTGATGCTGGCGACGTGTTGATGGCGGCTGCCTGACTGGCGCACCACACCTGGCGCGCCGGACTCCCGCGCCCCTGCGTCGTGCCCCTGACTTCACCGCCACCGTGGCTCCGGCCCGTGGCCAACCGTGTCCTCGCGGACGGGCATGAAGTCCAATTCGCTGCGGCGCGCTGTTTTCGCTCGATCCGAACTGGCGTCGTCTCCGCCCGTGGCTCGGATCCGCGCCACGCTCGGCGCCCGGCTGCCTAGCCGCCCTTGCCGGCGCCACCTTCGCCCGGCACCGCGCGCGCCAGCAGGTTGGCCAGCAGCTGCCGGCTGTGGTCGGCGAGCGGCAGCGTCTGCAGGCGCTGGCCGACGCGCTGCATGACGTTCGGGTCGTCGGCGGCTTCGAGGTTCTGCAGCGCGAACACCAGTGCGCCAAGCCGCGTCGGGTCCCGCGCCACCAGCGGATCGTCGAGCACCTGGTTCAGCGCGGCCTCGGCCAGCGCCTTCTCGCGGCGGGCGGTCAGCGCGAACACCGCCTGGATGCGCACGTCGGGCGACGGGTCGTTGGCCAGCGCCAGCTGGGCGATCTCGAGCCCGAGCGGCGTCGTCGTCATGCCGACGCCGGTGACCAGGTCGGCGCGCACCTGCGTCTGCGTATTGCTCGCCAGCAGCTCGCGGTAGGAGTCCGCGAGCGCCTCGGGGGCGCGGAAGCCGAGCACCAGGTAGGCGTTCGGCGCCGTCGGCAAGAGCGGCGTCAGTTCGCGCAGCAAGGCGAGTGCATCAGGGGCCTCCAGCTCGCTGGCCGCCACCTTCGCCAGTTCTTCCGCGACCGTGCGGTCGTTGCGTTCGCGCAGCCACGACAACACCAGCGCCCGGTAGCGCGGGTCGCCGAGCAGCTGCCGGCAGGCCGCGGTGCGCTGGCTCGCGTCGTCACCGCCGAGCCAGGTCAGCGCCAGCAGCGACAGCTCCTGCGTCGAACGTTCCCCCAGGCGCTGCACGTTGTCCCACAGCGTCAGCAGCAGCTGGGTCGCCAGCGGCCGCGGGAACTTGCCCTCGCCGGCCTGCTGCACGAGCCCGAGCACCGCCGGTTCGTGCACGGCGTGCAGGTAGGGCTGATTGGCGAGCGCCCGCCCGCCAACGTCCTGCACCGCGGGGCCGCTCGGCAGCGCATCGAGCGCCGCCTGCGTCAGCGCGTCGATCGGCGCCCCGTCGTTTCGCATCGCGGTGCGGTCGGCGTGGCGGCGCGCGCAGTCGGCGGCCAGCACGAGGTGCAGCACGGTGCGGTGGCCGAT
>CANGSN010000374.1 GCA_947455805.1 Planctomycetota bacterium | reverse complement strand
CGTCGGCGATCGCACGCGCGCGTTCGCGGCGTTCGGGCTCGGCCTGCTGGCGCGCCACAGCGACGATCCGGCGCTGAAGCTGCAGATCCGCGACGCGCTTTGGGAGCTGCTGCCGTCGAAGGAGGAACAGGGCGGTGACCTGCGCAGTGCGGTGGTCAACGGGCTCGGCATCCTGGTCGCGGATCCGGAGGCGTCGCTGCACAAGCGCCTCGCCTGGGAGACCGCCGAACGGCTGCTCGAGTGGTACGGCCGCGACCTCGGCCGCGGCGACGAAGCGGTGCAGGCACACGCGCCGGTGGCGATCGGCCGCTTGCTCGGCCGCGGCGACGGGCAGATCCACATCCGCTGCAAGGAGGTGTTCGCCGGCGAGTTCACCGCGGCGAAGAGGCGCAGCAACCCGATCCTGCGGTCGGCGTCGCTGGCGCTCGGCATGCTGTGCCTGCCGCGCGACGTCTGCGCGCGCGACGGCGTGTTCCTCGAGGCACTGCGGCGGTTCTGGACCGACGGCTCCGACCGGCTCGCGCGCAATCTCGCGGCCATCGCGCTCGGCCGCGTCGGCGGCGCCGAGAACCGCGCCTGGCTGCTGGAGACCTATGCGCGCGCTTCGCGCAACGTCGAGCAGCCTTGGCTTGCGATCGCGCTCGGGCTGTGCGCGGCGCGCGCTGCCAAGGAAGGCGTGCCCGACGAAGCGCTGGCGCGGCTGCTGCTCGGCGAGATCGGCGGCGCCACCAAGCCCGAAGGCCAGAGTGCGCTCGCCGTCGCCATCGGCCTGACCGGCTGCCGGCTCGCCGCGCCGACGCTGTTGCGCCACCTGAAGGACGAAGAACGCGAGGAGATGCTGGCCGGCTACTTCGCCGTGGGCCTGGCCCTGCTCGGCGATCCGGCGTCGGCGACGCCGCTGATCGCGGTGATGGAGCGCTCGAAGCGGCGGCCGTTCCTGCTGCTGCAGTCGGCGATCGCCCTCGGCCGCATCGGCGACCGGCGCGCCACCGAGCGCCTGCTGGTGATGCTGAAGGCCAGCGAGAGCGCGGTCGTGCTCGGCGGCATCGCCAACGCGATCGGCCAGATCGGCGACCGGCGGGCGATCGACCCGCTGATCGAGCTGAGCCAGGACGATCAGGTGACGCGGCTCGCGCGCGCGTTCGTCGCTGCGGCGCTCGGCGGCATCGGCGATTGTCGCCCGCTGCCGTGGAACATGCCGCTGAGCCGCGACAGCAGCTACGCCGGAGCCGTCGACACGCTGACCAACGGCAGCACCGGCGTGCTCGACATCCTCTGAGCCTGCTCGCCGCAGGCGACCAGGCTCAGCGATTGCCAGGACGCCGCAACGCGGGGCCCATCGACCGCGAGATCGAAGCATCCAGCCCCGCTGCGTCGTCTCCTTGGGGAGCGGGCCGCACCGTCGTCCCTGTCGACCGGCACGCCGCCGACGCGATCTCCGGAAACGACGACGCCACGGTCTCCCGTGGCGTCGTCCTCGGCGTGCGGGGCGGCGAGCGCCCCTTGCTCACGCGCTCACCGCATGC
Source organism: Planctomycetota bacterium (assembly GCA_947455805.1). Taxonomy (GTDB): domain Bacteria; phylum Planctomycetota; class UBA1135; order UBA1135; family UBA2386; genus UBA2386. The sequence continues at coordinate 2,296 of CANGSN010000374.1, read as the reverse complement.
GCATGTCGTGCGCGTTCGTCAGCGCGAACAGGCCGTTGTTGGCGCCGGCCATCAGCACGATCGCCTGCCAGCGCAGGAAGTCGCCGGCGACGCCCGGGGGCAGCGTGAAGCCGAACGTCCAGCCGCCGGTCGGCACGTTGACGATGTAGACCGTGGCCTGGATGTCGTTGATCCAAAGGTTCGGCAGCAGGCCGCTGATCGGCGGCGCCGACGCATCGTGGATCTGCAGGAACAGGCCGCCGAGCGTCGTCGTGTGCGTGCCGTTCGGCGAGCTGACCTCGAAGTTCATCACGTCGCCGGCGCGCACGTCCTTGCCACAGGTCTCGTCCAGCGGGCCGTTGTTGATGCCGGTCTTCAGCACCAGGTCCTCGTTGGAGCCCGGCATGCGGCACCAGTGCGCGGTCGACATGACCTCGGGCGTCGAACGGCCGGTCGCCATGTAGGCGTCGAGCAGGTCCTGGCCGGCATTGGCGAGCGTTGGGCTGGTGCCCGGGTTCGCCAGCGCCAGGAACTGGATGTACTCCCAGCTCGCCGTCTGGTACAGCAGCTCGACGTCGGCGCGCGTGGCGCCGGCGGGCGGCGACAGCGACACGTCGTCGAAGTGGTTGTAGAAGCCGCCCGGCGCCGGGTTGCCGTACTGCGTGGCCGGCAGCGGCTGCGCGTTGCGATCCACGGCCATGTTCCGATCCATGCGGAACGGCGGGATGCGGTTGTCGGCGATCAGCTTGTTGTTGAGCACGAAGTGGAAGGTCTTGTGCTCGCTGCCGGCCGGCATCGACGCCAGCTGGGCCAGCGTCATCTGCACCGCACCGGTCACGCGGTCGAACGACAACGGCAGGTTCGGATTGACGCCGGCGATCAGCAGCTGCAACGCCCAGTCCTGCGTGATGCCGAGTTCGGCCTCGTAGACATGCGCGTTCGGGTCGGTGATCGACGACACCGTGTAGGGCGTGCCGTTGACCACGCTGGTGAACGTGCCGTAGCTGCCGTCCTCGCGCAGCACGGTGTTGGTCTCGTCCATCCAGCGCGTGCGCAGCCAGATGCGGCGGCCTTCCGGATAGCCGGTCAGGATCTTGTGGCCGGTCAGGTTGGTGACGCGCACCGTGTCCCCGGTGATGTCCAGCGCACCGCCGCGCTTCAGGCTCGCGCGCGCACGCAGCACGCCGCGGTCCATCGCCGCCGACATACCGGGCGTGATGTTCTTGCCGAGGCGCAGGCGGCTCGGCACCTGGTTGTCGAGCCACTTGATGGCGTTCGGCGCCCAGGTGTTGCCGCCGGTCAGGTCGTGCAACGGCAGGTCGTAGCGCACCGGCGCGATGCCGAACGCCGCGCCTTCGCCGACGACGGGTTCCATGTGGCACGCCTGGCAGTTGAAGAAGCGTTGCGTGCCGTCCTCGTAGTCACCGCCGTTGCCGGCGAGCAGCGCCTGGTCGTAGGCGCGCTTGATCGCGCCGCGCTTGACGTCGGCGGGCAGCGTGTTGAACGCGCTGATCGGCGTCGACGACAGCGCGCTCGACTTCAGCTCGCTGTAGGTGCGCTCGACGATGCCGTACTTGTAGGGCGGGTTGACGAAGGCCGCCTTGTTGGCGACCGGACCGTTCGACACACCGCTGAACTGGCCGGGCGGCAGCGGCGTGATCGCGCCGTTGTTGGCGGCGAGGTCGCCCGTCACCGGGTTGCTCACCTCGTGGCAGGTGCCGCACATCTCCGATGAACGGTGGAACAGCGACTGCGCGAACGGGTGGCCGGCGGTCGTCTGTGCGTACGGGCCGTAGCGCGTGCTGTTGCCGGCGAGCACCTGCATGCCGCTGCCGTGGAAGGCCTCGGGGTTCGGGCCGCCGCTGTTCGCCACGTACGGCGCGAACTGCTGCCCCGGGTGCTCGAGCCCGTTCGGGTTGACCATGTTGTGGCAGATGCCGCACTCGATGCCGTTCTGGTCGACGGACGACAGCAGCTGCGAGCCGTCGGTCGTTGCGGCGCGGCCTTCGTGCCAACCGCGCGGCGAGTGGCAGCGGATGCAGTAGTTGCCCGCACCCGGGAAGTCGGAGTCGGCGATCGCCAGCGCCGCCCAGAACACCGGGTCGCGGCCGGCCTGCGCCATCATGCTGCCTTGCCAGTTCTCACCCGGCTCGACGTTCTGGTCGTAGTAGCCGTGGCAGCCTTCGCAGGTGGAGACGCCGGCGAGCAGTGTCGCTTGGAATGGTTGGGTGCCCGGTTGTTGGACGTCGGTCGTCAGCGCGAAGAACGACGGCGTGTTGGCGAGAAGGAGTGCCAGGGAGGCAGCACTCCAAAGAGT
>CANGSN010000373.1 GCA_947455805.1 Planctomycetota bacterium | reverse complement strand
GGCCCCCGAGCTCGCCCGGCGCGCCTGCTGGCGCGACCGCCACTCCAACGAGCCGGCACAACGTCGCGACGAGCGCAACCTGGCGCTGGCGGCCCGCGCGTTCGACGTCGACCACTACCTGCGCTGCGACCTGCTGCCGAAGGCGGACGTGGCGACCATGGCCGCCGGCGTCGAGGCCCGCTGCCCCTACCTCGAAGGCGAGCTCGCGCGCTTCGGCAGCGACCTGCAAGCGCTCGGCAAGGCCCCGCTGCGGGCGGCGTTCGCCGCCGACCTGCCGCCGGAAGTGCTGCGGCTGCCGAAGCGTGGCTTCAGCCTGCCGCTCGATCGCTGGTTCCGCGGCGAGCTCGCGTGGCTCGATCTGCTGGCCGATCGGCGCACCCAGGAACGCCCCCACCTGCGTCCGGGCGGCGTCCGGCGGGTGGTCGACGTGCATCGCCGCGGTCGCGCCGACCTGGGCCACGGCCTCTACCTGCTGACGGCCATCGAACTGTACCTGCGCTGCATCGAACAAGGATTCCCCGACGTCGTTCGTACCGAGGCGAACCCCGATGCGTAGACTGCCCGCGCCGCGGAAACCCCGCCGGTGCAAACACACATGAAGAAGCTCCTTTCCCTCGTTCTCGCCGCCGCGCTCTGCGCCCCGGCCTTCGCCCAGAAGATGGGCTCGACCAACAGCAACGCCCCGATGATGAAGCAGACCATCGAGGCCGGCAGCGCCAAGATGTCGCTCGACTACGAGGCGATCACCTGGGCCGACGGCAAGACGATGTCGCGCATCATGGACAAGGAGAAGGGCGCCGGCGCCCGCAAGCGCATCAGCGAGTCGGCCGCGCAGGCCCCGCTCGGCAGCTTCACCACGTCGGTCGAGTGCAAGATCGGCGAGCAGACGCTGCCGGCCGGCGACTACAAGGTCTTCTTCACGATCGACGAGGAGCTGAACTGGAGCATCAACTTCCAGGGCAAGGACAAGACCTTCGCCCAGAAGCTGACGCTGGCCGACGCGGGCCACGAGAGCAAGCGCCTGATGCTCTGCCTGTACGCCACCGACAAGGGCGCTGGCGTCTACGTCGCGTTCGGCAGCAAGTCGGGCGACCTGCAGATCAACGCCGAGAAGAAGTCGAGCTGAGCCAGCTCCTCGCGCGGGCTTCCGCTCCCCACGCAAGTGCGAGCGGAAGCCTGCGCCCGCCGCGCCGGATCACTTCGCCGGCAGCATCTGCCGCAGGTAGGGCTCGATCGTCGTGCCGGCCTGGTCGTCGAAGCCGCTGCGCGCTCGCGCCGGCGCCGCCTGCAGCCAACGCGCCAGCAGATCCTCGGCGACCTGGCGAGACGCCGTCCGACACGCCAGCGCGAACGTGTCCAAGAGCAAGTCCGGATCCTCGCCGACCTCGCCGAGGAGCACCTCGTGCGCCGCGAGCGCATCGAGCACGTTCGTGCGTGGCGCTGGCACGCCGCGCAGCACCGAGACCGGCGCCCGATCGCCCGCTTCGATGCCGGGGAACTGTTCGCCGTCGGGCAGCAGCGAGGCGACGGCGCGCAGCAGTTCCGCCGGCGTGCCGCGCGAGGCCCCCCGCAGGGTCACGCGCTTCTCGCCGTGCACCGACGACCACTTCAGCACCACGATCGGCAGCGGCTTGGCCGCGCTCGCCGCCCGCGGATCGCCGATCGTGTCGTCCAGGGTCAGGAACCCGAGTTTGTGCAGCCGGCGTGCGAACCCACGCACCGCCGAGGGCACCAGCTTGTAGATGCTGAGGCGCTCGTAGACCGGCAGCGCGACCACGCTCTCGTTCGCGGTCGCGACCACCGGCCGCGACGACAGGCCGTAGACGACGACCCCATCCTCGGTCAGGCGAAACTTGCGCCGGGTCTCGACGCGGTCGCCTTCCTGCACCACTTCTTCGGCGGCGAACGTGAAGCCCTCGGGCGGCCAGATCGACGGCGGCGGCTCGTCGCTGACGCACGCCACCATCGGCGCGAGCAACAGCCCCAGCATGAAGACGCGCCCCGACGTGGACGCCTGGCTCCTACGCGCAGGAAGGCACACAGCCGCATGCTAGCGATCGAACGCGCGCGGGCCATGGCTCGCCGCGCGCACCTTGGAAAGTCGGACCCGCAGCCGCTAGCCTGCGCGCGGGCTGGTTTCCCGGACGACTGTGCGGAGGCATGCTTGGTGCTGATCCACGAGAAGATCTCTGCTCTGTTGGAGCAGCGACGCTTGAAGAAGCGCGACCTCGCAAGGGCCTTGGGGGTGTCACCGCAGACCGCGACCGACATCTGCAAGGGGCGCTCGGCGATCACGCTGCCGCACCTGCGCAACCTGATCACGTTCTTCGAGGTGCGCGCCGAGTTCTGGCTCGACGACGAACGGCTGGTGCCCGCCGACATGGATCGCCTGGCGAACCGCGGCGCCGCAGCGGCTCTCGATCGCTCCGGGCTGCTGCAGGTCGAGGACCCCGAGCGGCTGATGATCCGACTGCGGACGTTCGTGCAGCGCCACCGCAGCGAGTTCCTCGCCGCCTTCCCCGACCTGAGCCCGGCCGAGCGACGCCTGCTGGGGCTCGGCGAGCAAGCCGCGGGCACGGTCGGCCAGGTCGCGAGCGCACAGTCCTGAGGGGGAGCCTGCTCGCCCGTTGGGCGACCAGGCGCAGCGTTCGCCAGGACGCCGCAACGCGGGATCCATCCTCCGCGAGAACAACGCACTCGGCCCCGCTGCGGCGTCTCCTCGGGCCAGCGTGACGTCGCGATGACGGAGACCGCGCCTTGCAGTCCATTGCGGCCGCGCACCGACGCTGCAACCATGCACCCATGAAGTCGCGCGGCTCGCTGCTCCTCGTTCTCGCCACCGCCTGTGCCACCTCGCCGGCCCAGCAGGATCCCGTGGTCCCGCCGAAGGCGCTCGTCATCAAGGCCGGCAAGCCCGTCGATCCGCTGCCGGGCGAGAAGCATCTCGCGAACGTGCGCATGCTGACGACCGACGGTGAGAACGCCGAGGCCTACTGGAGCAACGACGGCACGAAGCTGATCTTCCAGCGCCGCTCTGCCTCGATGGCCGCCGACCAGATCTACCTGCTCGACCTCGTCACCGGCGAGCAGAAGATGGTCAGCACCGGCAAGGGCCGCACCACTTGCAGCTACTTCCTGCAGGGCGACCAACGCATCGTCTTCGCGTCGACCCACCACCACGGCGACGCGCCGCCGGTCGTCAAGATGACCGGCCACGGCTACCAGTGGGCCGTGCACCAGGAGTACGACATCTTCACCGCCAAGCTCGACGGCAGCGAACTGGTGCAGCTCACCACCGCGGTCGGCTACGACGCCGAAGCGACGGTCTGCCCGGTCACCGGCACGATCGTGTTCACCTCGACGCGCGACGGCGACCTCGAGCTCTACACGATGGAGCCGGACGGCAGCAACCTGCGCCGCGTCACCGAACGCCCCGGCTACGACGGCGGCGCGTTCTTCTCGCACGACGGCAAGCAGCTCGTGCTGCGCTCGGCGTTCCCCAAGGACGCCAAGCAGGCGGGCGAGAACGCCCAGCTGCTGACGCAGCAGATCGTGCGGCCATCGAACATGGAGATCTGCGTCTGCGACCGCGACGGCGGCAACTTCCGCCAGATCACCAGGAACGGCGCCGCCAACTTCGCGCCGTACTTCCTGCCCGGCGACCGGAAGATCCTGTTCGCCAGCAACATGAAGGGCATGGAGCAGGCGGCGAAGACCGGCGACCGCAGCGCCGCGCGCCGCTTCAACCTCTTCCTGGTCAACACCGACGGCAGCGGCCTGGAGCAGGTGACCAACAGCGAGGAGTTCGACTCGTTCCCGATGTTC
>CANGSN010000372.1 GCA_947455805.1 Planctomycetota bacterium | reverse complement strand
GCTGGCGCGCGCCCTCGCCACCGCGCCGCGCTACCTGCTGCTCGACGAACCGCTGGCGGCGGTCGACGCGTCGGCGCGGCTGCTGCTGCGTCAGTTGCTGCTACAGCATCTCGCGGCGTTCGCCGGCCCGCGCGTCGTCGTCACCCACGATCCGGTCGACGCGTTCGTGCTCGCCGATCGCATCGCGGTGCTCGAGCGCGGCGCCGTCGTGCAGGTCGGCACCGCCGCCGAGCTCGGCCGCGCGCCGCGCACGCAGTACGTCGCCGACCTCGTCGGGCTGAACTTCCTGCGCGGCAGCGTGCACGACAGCGTGTTCACGGTCGCCGGTGGCCCGCAGGTGGTCGTCGCCACGACGGTCGAAGGGCCGGCGATCGCCACCGTGCATCCGCGTGCGCTGTCGCTGTTCCGCGAGCGGCCGAGCGGTTCGCCGCGCAACGTCTGGCAGGCGACCGTGGCCGGCATCGAGGCGACGCCGAACGGCCGGCGCGTGTGGCTCGGGGCGCCGTTGTCGCTGTGTGCGGAGGTCACCGCGGCGGCGGTCGCCGACCTGGCGTTGGCGCCGGGGGCGGTGGTGTGGGTCGCATGGAAGGCGACCGAGGTGCAGGTGGCGCCGGCGTGACGGTGGGAGGGGGAAGTCAGTCGAGGAAGACGTCGGCGAGGCTGGCGGCCGTGGCGAGACGTTCGCCAAGGGCCTGCAGTTCCTCCGTGTCCGCCGTCTGCAGGCGGCGTTGGTGGTCGGGACCGGGCTCGCCGAATCGCGCGCGCAGCTGCCGCAGCACCATGTTGCGCAGCAGGTCGACACCTTGCTTCAGTCCCCGTTCGTGGCCCATGTCGAGCAACAGATCCAGCGCGCTTCGCATCGCTGGGTTCTCCTCGTCGATCTTGTTCATGACGGTGCGCAGGGTCTCGCGGCGGTCGGGAACTCCGGCCAGGAACCACGAGAATAGCGCGGTGAGGACGTCGCGTCCGCGGGCGTACTTCGGCGGAGAATCCTCAACAGCCGGCCGCCACGCCGAGCCGCGGCCGCGTCACCAGTGCGTCGGCGCGTAGTCCTTCAGGAACTGGCCCCAAACGTGCACGCCCGTGTTGATGCCGCTGAAGATCGGATCGACGATGCGCGCCGCACCGTCGACGATGTCGAGCGGCGGGTGGAAGCCGTGCTCCTCGACCTTGCGCGCGGCGATCTCCGCCGGGTCCTCGTCGGTCACCCAGCCGGTGTCGACGCTGTTCATGTGGATGCCGTCCCGCACGTAGTCCTTCGCCGACGTGCGCGTCATCATGTTCAGCGCCGCCTTCGCCATGTTGGTGTGCGGGTGCTTGTCGGTCTTGAACGAGCGGTAGAACTGCCCCTCCATCGCCGACACGTTGACGATGTGCTTGTCGCGCGACGGCGCGCGCAGCATCAGCGGCTTCAGCCGCGCGTTCAGCACGAACGGCGCCACGGCGTTCACCAGCTGCACCTCGAGCAGTTCGACCGTGGTGACGTCGGCGAGCGGCATGCGCCAGCTGTTGTGCGTGCGCAGGTCGACCTGCTGCAGGTCCTGGTCGAGGCGGCCGCCGGGGAAGATCGCTTCGCCGTGCAGCAGGTCCTCGGCCAGCAAGGCGCGCTGCGACAGCTCCGGTGCGTCGTGGTGGCGCAGCGGGTCGAGCGTCGCCGGCAGCGCTTGCGTCGCGTCCGCCTGGCCGAGCCGCAGTGCTTCGTGCGAACGCAGCAGCTGCTGCGCCGCGTCGGGCAACGCCGACAGCGGCTGCCGTTCGGCGTCCATCAGGTGGCGGTAGAAGCCGGCTGGGCGGCGCACCGTCTGGCAGGCGTTGTTGATCACGAAGTCGAGGCGATCGAACGTCGCGTTCAGGTGGCGGCAGAACGCTTCGACACTCGGCGTGTGCCGCAGGTCGAGGCCGTGCACGTGCAGGCGATCGCGCCAGTCGGCGAAGTCCGCCTCGCGCGCGTAGCGCAGCGCCGCGTCGTGCGGGAAGCGCGTCGTGGCGACCACGCGGCAGCCGGCGCGCAGCATCAGGATGCTCGCCTGGTAGCCGATCTTGACGCGCGAACCGGTGACGACGGCGACGCGGCCGCGCAGGTCGGCGGTCTGCTGGCGCTTCTCGTGGTTCAGGTCGCCGCAGCGCTGGCACATCGAGTCGTAGAAGTGGTGCAGCGTCGTGAACGTCGTCTTGCAGACGTAGCAGTTGCGTTCGTCGCGCACCGTGTGCGGCTCGGCGGGCGCGGCAGGTGCCGGCGACGCCGCTGCGTCGGCGAGCTCGCGGTCGATGTCGCCGCCAGGCACGACCGGGGCCGGCAGTGCCGGCGGCGTCACGAACACGGCTTCGCGGCGCAGCTTGCGGATGCCGGTCGACGACAGCTTGCGCTCGTCCTCGGCGCGCTTCTGCTCCTTGCGCTGGCGTCGCGCTTCGCGCAGGAACTCGCGCTTCTGCCACGGGTCGGGCCGCGCCACGCGGCCGGCGGCTTCCATCAGGCGCCGGCGCAACTCGTCGTCGAGGTGCACCAGCAGGCCGCGGTCGGCGAGCACGTCCTCGAAGAACTGCAGCGCCTGCTGGGCGCGCTGGCTGGTCGATGCGGCGTCGTTCTTGGGTGGCTGGTCCGGGTGCAAGCGGCGAGCAGGATAGCGAGCCTGCGCCGGCACCGAAGGGGCCGCTGCGATCCGGTGGCGAGCGATGTGGTTGGAAACGGCCGGCAGTGCCCTGGCGAGATGGACACGGCCGGCCGGCGGCATGGCGTCACCGCCATCCCGCAGTCGCCAAGGCAGGAAATGGCGGTTCCGGGCGCAACGGCAGCGCAAATTTCTTCGGATGCGGGCGACCAAGGCCCGGACGCGAGGCTGCGAGCCGCCGAACTCTGCTCCTACCGAGGGGTTGCCGCTCTCAGGGGCTGAGAGAGAATCCTCCCGAAGCCCATGCGCGGCTGCGAATGCAGCCGCCCAACATGCTCCTGAGAGCCCGTAGCATGATCGTCTCTCGGGCTCTCAGCGCTGCGGCTGCAGGGCCGCACCCAGCGACGGGAACTGCCCGCGCACGACCGTCTCGAAGCCGCCGTAGCTCGGGTTCGGGATCAGGATCCAGCGCTGGCCCCACCAACTGGCGAACGCGTCGACGAGCCGCGCGCGGTCGCGTTCGACCTGCGCGCACTCGACGCCAGCACCGTGCGGCGTCTGCTCCGGCTTGCGCGGCTCGGTGCCCGGCGCGAAGTCGCCGAGGTTGTCGCCGACCAGCTGCACGACGCGGAACTGTTCGCAGACCTTGGCGCGGCGCGCCGCCTTGTCGCCGATCTCGCCGCTGCACAGCACGACGTCTTCGCCGGCGCTCTCGACGATCGGGAAGCCGAGCTTCTTCAGGTTGGCGCGCGTGTCGCTCTCCTCGGTCGAGACGGCGCCGTCCTTCTGGCTGTCGGCCTTGCGGTTGGTCACGTAGACGACGCGCACGCCGAGCTGCGTCGCCGCCTGCACGTAGGCGAGGGCGCCGGGGATCGCGCTCGCCTGCTGCTCGTGCACCCAGGCGCTCCACAGCTGCGGGTCGAACTTGGTGCGGCCGTCGAGCACGCTGCGCGCCATGAACGCACTGTTGTCGAGCACGGTCTCGTCGACGTCGAGCACGACCGCCGGCGGCAGCGACTCGTAGCGGTTGCGTTCGCCTTGCTCGAGGCACGCGGTGCACGACGGGTCGCCGACCAGGTCCGGCAGCAGCGTGGCGGCCGCGCGGTAGGCCTGCAGGCAGCCGGCGCGATACTCGGCCGCGCGCTGCATCCACAGCACGGCGAGGGTCGCGTCGTGGGCCGCGGGTGCGCTCGCCGTGGCCGTCGGTGCCGGCGTCGGTGCCG
>CANGSN010000371.1 GCA_947455805.1 Planctomycetota bacterium | reverse complement strand
GGATCCAGCGGAACGACAGCAGGTTCAGCGCCAGCACGCGCAGCTGCGGCAGTTCGTCGCGGTCGAACAGCACGGCCCGCACCGGGGCGACGAAGCGCTCGGCGAGTTCCTTGTTCTCGCGGTCGGCGGCGATGCCGACCAGCACCTGCAGCAGCGGCGCCCGCAGCTGCCACTCCGCCTTCGGCAGTTCCTGGTAGGCCGCCAGCACCAGGTCCTCGCTGCCGCGCAGGTTCAGCAGCAGGGTCGGCAGGTAGTTGCGCGTCGTCAGCGTCCCGCTGGCGGCCTTGCCGACGAGCCGCACCGGCCCGCGGTAGAGCTGCAGCAGCGCCTTCGCCGCGTCCGCGCTCGAGTTCTGCGCCAGCGACATCAGGAACGGTCGGCCCTCGCCGGGCGGGGCCTTCTCGAAGCGCTCGAGCAGCACCGGCACCGCACGCGGATCGCCGCTCGCCGTCAACTGGCTCAACAGGCCGTTCAGGCGCGTGCCGGTGGCAGAGCCGACTTCTTCGAGCAGCACGTCGACGACCTTGCGGCGGCCGCGCTTCACCAGCTCGCGCGTCGCGATGCTGCGGATCTCCCACGGCTGCTCGGGCCCCACCAGCACCTCGAGCACGTCGCTGACGTCGTCGCCGGGCACCCGCACCAGCGCCTGCACCACCGCGTAGCGGACGTCCGGATTCAGGTGCGTGCTGGCGCGCAGCAGCGGGTCGCGCAGATCGCCGAGTTCGCCGCGCACGCAGTGCTTCACCGCCAACGTGAGCACCGCCATGTCCTCGTTCTGCAGCGCATCCCGCAGCCAGCTGGTGCCGGCGGAGTCGCCGGCGGCGTGCAGGACGCCGGCGATGACCGCCTTGAACTCCCCGGCGGCATCCTGCCACCGCCCGCGCAGCACGTCCGCGGCCTGCGCCATCGGCAGCTGCAGCGCCTCGACCAGCACCTGGTCGCGCACCTGGGTCGTGTACGGGCCGTCCATGATGGCACGGTAGAACGGCACCGCGTCGCCGCCGAGCCGCAGGCGCAGCGAGCGCAGCCACTGCGTGCGCGAGCGCGCGTCCATCAGCTCGAACGACGTCGCCAGCTGCCGCAACGTCGCCTCCGAACCCGAGGTCGCCAGCGCCGCGTAGGCCGCCTGCACGACGGCCGGGTGCTTGTGGGTCAAGGCCCGCCGCAGCGCCGCGTCGAACTCCGGCTGCGCCATCTTGCCCATCGCCTCGACGGTGTTCTTCACGATGTCGGACAAGGCCGGGTTGGCCATCGCCTTGTCCATCTGGGCGATCAGCGGCTCGACCGCATCCTCGGGCCCCCGCCAGAAGAACTCGGTCGCCAGCTGCCAGGCCTCCCGCCGCGCCATGCCGAGGTTCGCCACCAGGCGCTCGAGCATCTGGCGACGCGTGCGGTCGTACTCGCGACCGTTCTGCGGCGGATACTCGAGCGGCACCGGGAAGTCGGTGTGGAACGGCTGCAGCCGATACGGATTGCCGTCGGGAGCGGCGGCCTGCGCACCAGCGGCCTGCGCATCGCCACCGGCGGTCGCCGGAGCAGGCTGCTGCGCCCATGCCATGGCGGAGACGACCAGCGGCAGGACGAACGGCGGCAGGACGAACGGCAGACTACGCAGGGTCGGCATCGGCATCGCTTCTAGTGCAGGCCGGGCCGGCCGTCACCGGCGCGCCGCCTATTCGGCTCCCGCCTGCAGCAGCCCCTGCACGTGCAACAATCGGCTCTGGGCGGTCTGGTAGTCGAGCTGGTTGCGCAGCAGACGACTTTTCGCGGCAGCCAGCTCCTGGTTGCGGCGCTGCACCTCGAACGCCGTCGACACCTGCGCGCGCAGTCGCTCCTGCTCGGTGCGCAGGTTGGTCTCGGCGAGCTGCACCGAAACTCGCGTCGCCCGGATGCTCTGCGCCAGCGTCTGCAGGCTGCGCACGGCCTCGCGCACCTGACGGGCGACGTCCAGGGTCTGGGCATGCAGCAGGCGGCGCTGGCGCTCGACCTCGAACTCGGCGCGCTGTTCGCGCGAGCGCGCCGCCTGGTTGCCGAATGGGATCGCGAACTCGAGGCGCACGGACCAATCGGGGAACTGCTGGTCGAACGAGTCCCCGAACGCCTGCGAGAACTCGTCGCGCACGCCGTTGCTCGCGTACGACCCGATCAGGTCGAGGCTCGGCAGCGTGTCGCGCCGCGCCTGCAGCAGGGCCACTTCGGCGGCGGCGATCGAACTGCGCAGCGAGCGCACGTCCGGTCGATGCTTCATCGCCACCTCGACGATCGGCTCGAACGCCAGGTCGTCGACCTGCGGTTCGACCTCGATCGGCGACGCCGGGCGCAGGTTGACGCGCCACAGGTCGCCGCGGCTGCCGTCGTAGAGCAGGCGACGCAGGTCGTCCTCGCGCGTGCGGATCTGGTTCTCGGCGGTGATCAGGTCCTCGCGGCGGCGCGCGACCTCGGCTTCGTCGGCGACGCGATCGACCGGCGCCAGCGCCTGCACGCGGATGCGCTCGTTGGTGATGCGCAGCTGTTCCTCGGCGACCGCGAGCGCCTGCCGCACGACGCGCCAGTTCTCGCGCGCGAACACCAACTCCCAGTACGCCTGCACGACCTGCAGCAGCGTGTCCTGCACGGTCCGGTCGTAGTCGGCGTCGGCCTGGCTCAGGCGGTAGCGCGCCTGGTTGATCGGCGCCAGGTTGTAGTCGGACCACGCACTGCGCAGCAGCGGCTGCCGGTACGACGCGGTCCACGTCGACGTGAACTGTTGCGGCGGCAGGAAGCCCGTCGCGCCGGAGCTCTCGAACCGCGTCGGCTGGTAGGCGAGATCGAACAAGCCGCCGGTGACGACGCGTTGGCGCCAGCCGAGCGTCGCATCGAGCGTCTGGCTGGTGTTCGACGGCGAGAAGAAGTTGCGCTGCGGCGCCTGCCGTTCTGCATAGCCGCCGTTGCCGTACAGCTCCGGCACGAAGCCGGCTTCCGCCAGCAGCACGTCCATGCGCGCTTGCTCCGGCAGCAGTTTCGCCGCCTGCAGGCCGACGTTGTGCACGCGGCCGATGCGCAGCGCTTCTGCGAGCGTCAGCTCGCGCACCGGCGCCCCATCGCGTTCTGCCTCGACGTCGACCGGCACCGGCAACGGCGGCTCCTGCTGCTTGCCCGCCGCCGGATCCTGCGTGCCGGCCTGAGCTCCGCGCGGCGCCACCGCTTGTGGAGTCGGCGCCGCTGGGGTCTGGGCTGCGCCGGCGGTCGTCGCGAGGCCAAGGAACAACGAGCCGATTACGGTGCGCAAGGCCGAGTGGTCCATTCGAGCGTCGTGGGATGCTCTTGGTACCCGCGCCGCTCGAAGGAAGCGACGGGAAAAGCAGCCACGGTCAAGGGGGCCCGTGGCCCGCCGCGCGGCCGAACTGTCGGCCGCCGCACGATGGTCGCGTGGATCAGTCGCCGAGCGCCGCTTCCGCGGCCGCGGTCGGGAACGCCGCGTAGTCGGTGCACAAGCACAAGCACAGCCCGGCCAGCTCCGTCGGCTCGGCGGGCGACGGCAGCATCGCCAGGCGCCGGCGGGCCGTCTGCAGCCGGGTGAAGCCGAGCCGCCCCGGCAACAGGCCCCAGGCCTGCTGCTGCGCCGTGGCGAAGTCCGGCACCAGGTGCAGCGGCCGCCAGCGCAGCAGTTCGTGTTCGAGCTCGTCGCGCTCGCGCTCGGCGAGCAGATCGGCGAAGCCATAGACCAGCGCGGCGACGACCTCGGGGCGCTCGTTGCCGGGCACGCGGCGCGAACGCAGCTGGCCGAGCACGAGCTGCCGCACGAGGCCGGCACGACGTGCCTCGACGTCGACGCCGGGCAGACGGGCCAGCAGCCGTCCGGCCTCGCCGAGCACG
>CANGSN010000370.1 GCA_947455805.1 Planctomycetota bacterium | reverse complement strand
GGCGGCGGCGGCGGCGGCGGCGGCGACGCCCGACCGACGATCGTCACCGCCGCCTTCGTCGGCAGCGGCAGCCCGACCGCCGGCGACACCCTGCTGCTGACCTTCAGCGAAACGGTGGAACTGGCCAGTGGCACGCTGCTGACCGACGCCGACCTGGTGCTGTCCGGCGGCGCATCGCTCGGAACCGTGACCCAGGCGCCGACGCTCGCCAGCAGCAACACCGTGTCGATCGCACTCGGCAGCGGCGTGTCGTTCACTCCGAACACCACGACCGTGGCACTCGGGCCCGACAACGACTGCGTGCGCGACGCCACCGGCCAGCTGGGCAACGGCGGTACCGCCGTCGTCATCGGCAGCAGCGACGGCAGCGTCCCCTCGATCTCGAACGTCACCATCGCCGGCGTCGACGACGCGCTGAACGGCACCGGGCCTGCCGGCGGCACGCTGCAGGTGCCGGCGAACGGCTGGACGGTCGACCTCGCCTACAGCGACAACACCGCCGTCGACACCGGCTCGATCCGCATCTCCGCCAGTGTCACGGTGTCCACGAGCAGCGGCTCGCAGCCGCCGGGCACCAACCTGGTGCCGTTCCTGACGCAGTTGTCGGCGACCAGCAGCGCGGCCAGCTTCCGGGTGCCGAGCACCGCCAGCTTCCCGAGCGGCGCGATCACGCTGTCGTGCCTCGTCACCGACGTGTCGGGCCTCGGCTCGACGCCGGCGACGTTCGCCGCGACGGTCCTGCCGTTCAACGACGCGCGCCGTCCGTTCGAGACGACGACCAACGCATCGCAGGTCTGGTATCTCGACTTCTCGCGCGACGTCGAGGGCTACACGACGGGCCTGCTGACCGGCGGCGCCTTGGTCAGCACCTCGGGCGGCGCCAACGGCACCGCCGACTTCGACGAACTGCTGCGCATCCTCGGCCTGACCAGCGCCTCGCCGATTCCCAACGTGCAGGGCGGCCAGAACAGCAACCAGGTCGCCACCGCCCGCTTCAAGGACGAACTGATCGACTCGCTCGACGAGTTCTACGCCGGCGCCAACGTGACGTTCACGCTGACGCAGCCGAGCGGCTCGTTCGGCACATCGGCGAGCCTCGCCTACAATGCGATCGGCTACTCGCAGATCGCCATCGCCGGTGCGCCGACCTCGGCGGGCCAGCTCGGCGTCGCCATCTTCGATCCGAACAATCCGACGCAGAACGACGACACCAAGACCGACTTCAGCGGACTGCGACTCGGCGTCTTCCTGTTCACGATCGTCAAATCCGGATTCGAACCGCCGTCGACGACACGCTTCCGCCAGACCTTCGGCACGTTCGCGCCCGCCCTCGGCGGCGTCGCCATCGGCAACGACCCACAGGACGGGCAGCGGCTCGCCGACACGCTGAACGACACCCGCGCCACGGAGATCGACGCGGCGATCGCCGACTTCGCACGCTTCACCGCGGTGGTCACCGCGCACGAGTGCGGCCATTCGATGGGCCTCGTGCAGAACGGCGCCATGCCGCTCGGCCTCTACGGCAACGACACGACCAATTTCCCCGGCTCCAGCGACGGCCACATCCGCAACACCGCGCTGTTCCCCGCCGGCTCGACCAACATCATGAGCCCGTCGCTCGGGTACTCGACCGCGCTCGGTGCGTCGACGGGCTTCAACACGCTCAACCTCGCCTACCTGCGCGAGCAGGCAACCTACGGCAACTGACATGCGAACCCTCCCCCTGCTGTCCGCCCTGGTGGCGTTCTCCGCGCTGGCCTGCGGCCAGGAACTGCGCCGCGGCATCGTCGACGCCGACGCCGTCGTCGTCGGCCGCCAGATCGGCAAGACCGAGCACGACGAGAACCTGACGCTGCACCGCCTGCAGGTGGTGCTCGACGTGCGCGGTGCTGCCGGCAACACCGCGATCACCGTGCTCGACTGGCCGAAGCTCGGCCTGCACCAGCGTCCGATGCTGCGGCAGTCGCGGCTCTACTGCCTGCAGGACGCCAGCGCGATCGCGGCGCGCCTGAACCTGCCCAGCGCTTCCGGCCCCTACTTCAAGATGGTCGCCTGGCCCGGCAGCAACCCGCTGGTCGGCGCCGAACCGCAGAACGACCCGGCGGTGCGCTTCGCCCAGCTGCTCGCCGCCAGCGAGAGCGGTGCGTCGCCGACCGACACGGCGAGCGCCTTGGCGACGATGGCGCTGCAGCCCGATCCGACGCTGCGCCTCGAGGCGACGAAGTACCTGACCGAGCGCGGCGACCTGCGCAGCAAGCTCGTCGGCCTGCAGTGGAACACGCTGCTGGCGCGCGCCACCGGCGAGGTCGAGGACGTCGCCTACAAGACGGCGCTGGCCGAACTGTGCGCCGAGCAGAAGCTCGACGGCGTGTTCGATGCGCTGATCGTGTCGCTCGGCCAGGTCAGCGACCCCGAGTACGCGCGCACCGTCGGCCGCATCGGCCGCGCGCTGCACGGCGAGCAGTCGGCGACGAAGCTCGGCGAACGCCTGCGCGGGGCCGGGAAGCCCGAGGACCGTGCCGTGCTGCTGCTGGCGCTCGGCGCGACCAACACGCAGACCGCGCTCGACGCCCTGCAGCGCATGGACAAGAAGGACGCCGCAGTGGAAGCGGCGCTGAAGGAACACCGTTCGTCGCGCGCCAAGGAAGCGGTCGGCACGAAGGGGAAGTAGCCGGCCTGCGGCGCGCGCAGCCCGCGATCAGCGCAGCGCGTTCAGTTCGTCGACGACGTCACGCGTGCCGCGCGCGACCACTTCGCCGTCGCGGTAGAGCCACAAGAGCGGCAGGCTGCGCACGCCGTAGAGCTTCGCCACCGGCGAACCCCACGACTCGATGTCGATGCGGCGCAGGCGCACGTCCGAACGCTTCCTGGTCAGAGCCTCCAACTGAGGCTCGAGCTGGGCGCACGCGCCTCAGAAGACCGCGCCGAACGCGACGATCACGTAGCCCTGCTTCGGCACGCTGGCGTCGACGTCGATGGCGTCGCCGACAGTCAGCGTCGCCACCGGCTCCAGGCTGACCGGCACCGCAGGGGCGCCGTTCGACGCGCGGCCGGTCGTGTGCGTGCGCTGCGATTCCCTGTGGATGACGAAGCCGACGACGCCGGCGACCAGCAGGATCACGAACGCGGCGAGGGCGACGAGCAGGCGCATGCCGCGCTATCGGCCGGCGACCAGCCGCAGGCGCAGCCGATCGCCGCCGCAGCTCAGTGCGCGAAGCGCTTGATCACCTGCAGCGCGTAGGGCCGCTCGAACAGTTCCTCGTTGGCCTGCAGGTCCGTCACCACGCGGCCGAGGCGCGTGCCGTTGCCGTGCCAGCGCTTGCCGACCTGGTCGTCGCGCGGATTGGCGAGGAACGCCGCGCCGTCGCCGCGCAGCGTCCATTCGACCATCGCCACCGGCGCGCGACCGGTGAACAGCTGCAGGCGCGGCGCCATCGGGCCGTCGAGGTCGAGCTGCAGCTCGAAGCCGCCTTCGAGCCGCCAACGCATCTGCTCGCGCTCGACGCGACGCAGCGCGGCACCGGCCGGGAAGATGATCTCGCCCTTGTCGGCGACCGCCGTCACCGCCGCGACCGCCTGGCGCACCGACGCGTCGGGTTCGCGATGCTGGCGCGGCATGCGCGTCAGCGACTCGAGCAGCGGCTGCGTCAGCACGACGAGGCGCTCCTTCGGCGTCGCCTCCTCGCGCGCCTGCGGCACCAGCACGCGGTCGAGCACCAGCAGCGGACCGAGGGCCACGGTGCGGTAGAGCTCGCCGCCGTCGCCGCAGCACGACACGTGCACCGACGGCCAGCCGCCGGGCCGCGGCGTGTTGGTCGCCGGCGCCCCGCGGCGCCACGGCTGCAGCGCGCGTTCG
>CANGSN010000369.1 GCA_947455805.1 Planctomycetota bacterium | reverse complement strand
GGCCGATGCGGTCGACTTCGTTGACGAGGTTCTGGAACTCCTGGTCGAGGGTCTCCCTGTCCTGACTGCTGACCGAGCCGTTGCTCGACTGGATCGCGAGCTCGCGCAGACGGATCAGGATCGAGCTGACCTCGTTCAGCGCGCCTTCGGCGGTCTGCACGAGGGAGATGCCGTCGTTGGCGTTGCGCTTGGCCTGGTCGAGCGACCGGACCTGCGAACGCAGGCGCTCGCTGATGGCGAGGCCGGCGGCGTCGTCCGACGCGCTGGAGATGCGCAGGCCCGTCGACAGGCGACGGTAGTTGCTGCTCAGGCGATCCGTGACTGCACCGAGGTTGCGCTGCGCGTTGATCGATGCGACGTTCGTGTTGACTCGAAGACCCATGTTCCCTGTTGTCCTTTCGTTTGTTTCCCGGCGGCCCCGGGTTTGGTTGAGGGATCTTCCGGGTCGGCTGCCGCGGGCTTGAGCGGAGTGCGCCGGGGCGCGCGGAAATGTGCGGGAGAACTCGTCGCGTGTCGTCGAGTGCGACAGTGGAGAAGCGATGGCACCGGGGTTTCTGCGCGGTGCGCGCGCCGTGGAAATCCCGGGGCGGCCACTGTCGAAGCTGGCGACGGTGGGGGCAGTGCCGTCTCAGGCGGAGGCACTCCGGCCCGGTCGGGCGCAGGGGGCGCGCGGGGCGCAGGGGCTGGCTCTGGGAGCAGCGTGCGGCGAGGCCCCGGAAAGCGATCGAGGCGACGTCCTCCGCGCGGGAGAGCGTCGCCTCGTCGGCTGGCCGCGTCGAGCGGGCCTGGCGGATCAGCCGAGCAGCTGCAAGGCCGTCTGCGGCTGCGAATTCGCCTGGCTCAACACCGAGATGCTGGCCGACTGCAGGATGTTGTTGCGCGTCAGCTGCGCGGTTTCATAGGCGACGTCGACGTCGCGGATGCGCGACTCGGCGGCGCTGAGGTTCTCGACCTGGACGGCCAGGTTGTTGATCGTGCTGCCGAGGCGGTTCTGCACCGCACCGAGCGAGCCACGCAGCGAGCTGACGGTGTTGATCGCGGCGTCGATGTTGCTGATCGCCGTGGTCGTCGCGCCGCCCGAGCCGATGTCGAGCGAGTTCAGCGACAGCGTCGTGCTGAGCGCCGGCGACAGGCTGACCGCCAGGGTGTCGATGCCGCTGGTGGTGCCGAAGCCGACCTGGAAGCTGACCGTGCTCGAGGAACCGTCCAGCAGCTTGATGCCGTTGAACTCGGTCGAGCGACCGATGCGGTTGACTTCGCTGATCAGGCTCTGGAACTCCTCGTCCAGCGTCTCCTTGTCCTCGTTGCTGACCGAGCCGTTGCTCGACTGGATCGCCAGTTCGCGCAGGCGGGTCAGGATCGAGCTGACCTCGTTCAACGCGCCTTCGGCCGTCTGGACGAAGGAGATGCCGTCGTTGGCGTTGCGCTTGGCCTGCTCGAGGGAGCGGACCTGCGAACGCAGACGCTCGCTGATGGCGAGGCCGGCGGCGTCGTCGGCTGCGGTCGAGATGCGCAGGCCGGTGGACAGGCGGCGGTAGTTGGTGCCGAGGCGATCGGTGACCGCCGACAGGTTCCGCTGCGCGTTGATGGAAGCGACGTTGGTGTTGACTCTGAGACCCATGATTCCCCGATCCTCTTGATTGCCCGCTGGAAGCCAGCTGGGCCATCCTCCGGTCGGGTTGTCGCGTCCTTGAGCCAAAGGCGTCCGGTAGCGCCCAAATCACCGGATTTTTCGGCAACTGCCCAAAAGGTCGACGCCCGTTCGTGCCGAAAAGCCCCATGGCAAGGTGATCCACCGCTCGCGGCGGCCGCCATGCACCCCCTGCCGCGAATCAAGACAGAGGTCGGCCCATGAAGAACCTGAGCTTCCCCGGACTCCCCCGCGTGCTGGTCGTCGACGACGAAGACGGCGTGCGCGAAGGCTTGCGCACCCTGCTGCAGCGCGAAGGCTTGCACGTCGAGACGGCCGGCACCGCCGAAGAAGGCGTCCGCCGCATCGAGACCCGTTCCTTCGACGTGGTCTTCCTCGACCTCAACCTGCCTGGCGCCGACGGCCTGTCGATGCTGGCGAAGTTCCGCCGCGGCACGCCGCCGGCCGACATCGTCATCCTGACCGGCTACGGCACCGTCGCCAACACCGTCGAGGCGATGCGCAAGGGCGCCGCCGACGTCATCGAGAAGCCGTTCGCCAGCGACCGCATCCTGGCGATCGTGCGCCGCGTGCTGGAGACCCGCCAGCTGAAGAACGAACTGACGTGGCTGCAGGATCGCGTGCGCGAGCTGACCGCCACCGAGCTGGTCGGGCTGTCGCCGACGATCCGCGAGGTGCAGACCCGCATCGACCAGGTGGCGCACGCGCCGGACACGACCGTGCTGGTCACCGGCCAGAGTGGCACCGGCAAGGAACTCGTCGCCCGCTGCGTGCACGAGCGCAGTGCGCGCCGCCACGGCCCGTTCGTCGCGATCAACTGCGCGGCGCTGACCGAGGCGCTGCTCGAGGCGGAACTGTTCGGCTACGAGCCGGGCGCCTTCACCGGTGCCTCGCGCGAGGGCAAGGACGGCCTGTTCGCGGTCGCCGCGGGCGGCACGCTGTTCCTCGACGAGATCGGCGAGATGGAGCCGACGCTGCAGGCCAAGCTGCTGCGCGTGCTGCAGGAACGTTCGTTCCGCCGCGTCGGCGGCGTGCAGGACGTGCCGGCCGACGTGCGCATCATCGCCAGCACCAACCGCGACCTGCGCCAGATGGTGCAGACCGGCGGCTTCCGCGAGGACCTCTTCTACCGCCTGAACGTGATGACGGTGCACGTGCCGCCGCTGCGCGAGCGCGCCGCCGACATCCCGCTGCTGTCGCACTTCTTCCTCGACCAGATCGGTCGCCAGATGGGCAAGGCCCTGTCCGGCTTCACCGAGGAGGCGATGGAGACGCTGTGCGAGTACACGTGGCCGGGCAACGTGCGCGAGCTGCGCAACGCCGTCGAGCACGCGTGCATCGTCTGCCCGAGCGGCATGATCGACGAGATCCACCTGCCGAAGTTCACCGGCGGCGTGCCGGACGGCAGCGACGAGATCGACCGCACCTCGCTGGTGCTCGAGGGCAAGGACCGTTCGATCCGCGCGCTCGAGTCGCAACTGGTCGCCAAGGTCCTCGAGGACACGCAGTGGAACATCAGCCGCGCGGCCGCGATCCTCGGGATCAACCGCACGACGCTCTACAACAAGATCCGCCTCTACGAGCTCGGCCAGCGTCCGCGGGCCAAGGTGATCGTGTGAACCCCGTCGCCGCCGAGCGCCTGCCCGGACTGCTCGGGCACGAGCTGCGCAATCCACTCGCCTCGGCGGTGACCGGGGCGATGCTCGCCCGCGAGATGATGGACGCCGACGACCCGCGCGCCGCGGTGCTCGACGGCGTGCTGCGCGACCTCGACCGCATGACCGGTCTGGTCGACGGCTGGCTCGGCCTCGCCCGCGCCGGCAAGGCACCGAAGCAGCGCCTGGCGATGGCCGACGTCGTGCGCGCCGTCGCCGAACGCCACGGCGCCGAGCTCGTCGTCTGCCTCGACGACGCCGAACTGCTCGGCAACCGGGCCCTGCTCGAGCGCGCGCTCGACAACCTCTGCGAGAACGCGTTCCACGCCGGCGCCCGCACCGTGCGCATGGCCGTGCAGCGCGTCGGCGACGACGTCGTCGTGCACGTCGAGGACGACGGCCGCGGCGTGCCCGCCGCCGACGTCGAGCGCGTGTTCGACGCCGGCTGGTCGTCGCGCGGTGGCGCCGGTCTCGGCCTCTACGGCGTCGCCACCACGGTCGCCGCCCACGCCGGCAGCGTGCGCTGCATCCCGCTGGCGCGCGGCACCCGCTTCACG
>CANGSN010000368.1 GCA_947455805.1 Planctomycetota bacterium | reverse complement strand
GGGCCCTGGCGGCGGCGCCGTCGGATCAGAGTCGTCCGTCACCGCGGGCCTCGAGGATGCGGTCGCGCAGCTGTTGGGCGTGGCCCGGGGCGAGCCCGGGCACGCGGAACGCCGAGCCTTCGTTGCCGGCGGTGAACACGACCAGCGTGGCGAGGCCGAACAGGCGCTCGAGCGGGCCGCGCACGAGGTCGACGTGCTGCATGCGACGCACCGGCACCGCGCGTTCCTCGACGAACAGGATGCCGTAGCGCATCACCAGCAGGTCGCCGAGGAAGTCGAAGCGCCAGCGCGCGTAGGCCAGCGGTGGCGTCAGCAGCCCGAGCAACAGCAGCCCGCTGCAGGCGCCGAGCAGCAGATACTCGTAGCCGTCGTTCCAGCCGCTCCAGTGTTCGCGCAGCAGCGGGCGGCCGACGAACCACGCCAGCGCCGTCAGCACGACCGCGGTCAGCAGGTCGCCGCACAGCCAGTACGCGACGACGCGACCTTGCAGTCGGGTGGTCGGTCGCAGGGAGGCCTCGATCATTGCGCGCAGCGTGCCGGCCTTCGTCAGCGGGCGCAACCGCGGGCCGCCGTTCGCGGCCCCGGGCCCGGTTGCCGCGGTCAGCGCGCGGCTTGCTGCATGCCGGCGTGGATCTCGGCGACACCGGTGGTGATCTGCTGGATGCCGCTCGCCTGTTCCCTGGTGCTGGTGGCGATCTGGTCGACCAGCCCGGCGAACTTGGTCGTCGCAGCGACGATCTCGTCCAGGAAGCCGTCGACCTCCTGCGAGATCTGGTTGCCGCGCTGGGCACGGCTCGACGCCTCGGCGATCAGCGTCGAGGTGCTGCGCGCGGCCTCGGCGCTGCGCTGCGCCAGGTTGCGCACTTCCTCGGCGACGACCGCGAAGCCCTTGCCCGACTCGCCGGCGCGCGCCGCTTCGACGGCCGCGTTCAGCGCCAGCAGGTTGGTCTGGAACGCGATGTCGTCGATCACCTTGATGATGCGCGAGATCTCGCTGCTCGAGGTGGCGATGGCGCCCATCGCCTCGACCATGCGCTGCATCGCCGCGGTGCCGCGCACGGCGGACGACTCGGCGGCCTTGGCCAGTGTCTGGGCGTCGGCGGCGCTGGTGGCGCTGCCCTTGACGATCACCGACATCTCCTCGAGCGCGGCGGAGATGCCCTGCAGCGACGAGGCGTTGGCGGTCGCGAGGTCGCCGGCGGCGCGGCGCAGTTCCTGGTTGCCGTCGACCTCGGCGGCGCGGGTGCGGGTCTCGGCGTGGGCCGAGCGTTCTTCGGCCAGCTGGCGCCCCAGTTCCGCCGCCGTTCGCGTCTGCTCGGCGAGAGCCTGTTGCTGGCGACGCTGCTGCAGCAGCGTCCACGCCACGGCGGCGCCGGCGGCGACCAGCAGGGTGAAGAGCACGAGGTGGCCGCGCAGGGAGAAGGCGTTCCAGGACAGGACCGTGGTCGCGGTGGCGGCGAGCACGGGAATCGTGGCGACGAGTGCGTTCATCGTGGCGGTGCCGGGCAGTGTCGAGTCGGGTCGTCATCGAGCCGGGTTTGCCTCGGGATTGAGCCCGTCGGGGAAACCCCGCGGGTAGGCTCCTCCGGCCCCGTGAACGCCATGACGCCCGGACGCTCCCTGTCGATCCTGCTCGTCGCCTCCGCGACCTTCGTGGCTCCCGTGCCAGCGCAGGAACCCGCTCCGGGGCCGGGGTGGGCCGCCGCGGTCGAAGCCGAACTGGCGGCGCAGCAGCGCCAGGACCGCATCCCCGGCCTGTCGTGCGTGGTCGCCGTGGGCGGGCAACTCGCGCTGCGCGTCGGTCTCGGTCTCGCCGACGTCGAGAACGACGTGCCGGCGTCGCCGCAGACCGTCTACCGCCTGGCGTCGATCAGCAAGCCGATCACCTCCGTGCTGGCGATGCAGCTGGTCGAGCAGGGCAAGCTCGACCTCGACGCCGACGTGCACACCCTGGTGCCGGCGTGGCCGCAGAAGCCCTGGCCGGTGACCACGCGGCAGTTGCTGGCCCACCTCGGCGGGGTGCGGCACTACCTGCGCGAGGCGGAGAGCACCGTGCACCACGCGACCCAGACCGCGGGCCTCGCCTGCTTCGCCGCCGATCCGCTGCTGCACGAACCGGGCAGCAAGCGCCACTACAGCACCTACGGCTACAACCTGGTCGCCGCGGTGGTCGAGGCGCAGGGCGGCCAGCCGTTCGCGCAGGTGCTGCGCGAACGCATCGCGCTGCCGGCGGCGGCGCCGACGCTGCAGGACGACGACGTGCGGCGCATCGTGCGGGGGCGGGCGCAGGGCTACGTGCGCGTCGGCGACACGCTGCAGAACAGCGAGCTGATGGACGCCTCGTACAAGCTCGGCGGCGGCGGCCTGTGCGCGTCGGCCGAGGACCTGGCGCGCTTTGGCGTGGCCCTGCTCGACGGCAAGCTGGTGGCCGCGGCAACGCTGCAGGCGATGGCGACGCGGCAGCGGACCATGGCGGGCGAAGAGATCGACTACGGCCTCGGCCTGCGCGTCGACCGCGTCGGCGACCGGCCGCTGTGGTGGCACAGCGGCGCGCAGTCGCGCGTCAGCACGATGCTGCTGCTGCTGCCGCAGGAACGCGTGGTCGTCGTCGTGCTTTGCAACCTGGAGAAGGTGCGGCTGCAGCCGCTGGCGCGGCGCATCGCCGAGCTGGTGGCGCCGTCGCCGGCCGCAGGGGCGGGCGAGAAGCCGCCAGAGGTGGGCTGATGCGCGCGTTCTGGTCCGTGCTCGGCAACTCGCAGAAGCTCGACGGCGGAGCCATGTTCGGCAACGCTCCGAAGGCGATGTGGCAGCGCTGGGCGGCCGCCGACGAGCAGAACCGCATCGACCTGGCGTGCCGCTGCCTCGTCGTGCGCGACGGACCGCGCGTCGTGCTGTGCGAAGCCGGCATCGGCGCGTTCTTCGCCCCGGAGCTGCGCCGCCGCTACGGCGTGCAGGAGGAACGGCACGTGCTGCTGGAGCAGCTGGCCGCGATCGGGGTTCCGCCCGAGCAGGTCGACGTCGTCGTGCTGTCGCACCTGCACTTCGACCACGCCGGCGGGGTCCTGGCGGCGCATCGCCAAGGCGAGCCGCTGTCGCTGGTGTTCCCGAACGCGCTCTACGTCGTCGGCGAGGCGGCGTGGCAGCGGGCCCTGCGACCGCACGCGCGCGACCGCGCCAGCTTCGTGCCGGAGCTGCCACTGCTGCTCGAGGCCACCGGCCGCGTCGAACGGTTGGTCGGCGAGCACAGCGACGTGCTCGGCCCTGGCTACCGGTTCCACCGCAGCGACGGCCACACGCCGGGCATGCTGCTGTGCGAGGTGGCGACGGCGCGTGGGCCGCTGCTGTTCTGCGCCGACCTGATCCCCGGTGTGCCGTGGGTGCGGCGCGCGATCACGATGGGCTACGACCGCTACCCCGAGCAGCTGATCGACGAGAAGACGGCGTTGCTCGCCGACCTGCACGACCGCGGCGGCCGGTTGTTCTTCACCCACGATCCGCAGGTCGCGGTGTGCGGCCTCGAGCGCGACGAGGCCGGTGCGGTGGTGGCGGCGGCGCCGGTCGCCGCCTTGTGCGGCGAGCCCTGACGTCTGTTCGCCGCCGGCTGCGCTACCGGGCCAGGGCCTGGACGTCGCTCTGCAGTTGCAGGCTCTGGTCGAGCAGCTGGGCGTTGGCGTGCAGCGCGCCGGCGACCGCTTCGCCGAGCGTCGTGGCGCTGGTCTGGATCGCGCGGATCGACGCATCGGCGCCGTCGATCAGCTGCAGTCCCTTCCGTGCTTCTTCGTTGGCCTTGGCCGTCGCCGCGGCGAGCTCGGCGCCGCGCTGCTGCACGTTGCGGGCGAACGCCTCGATCTGCTGCGCCGCCTC
>CANGSN010000367.1 GCA_947455805.1 Planctomycetota bacterium | reverse complement strand
CGGCGCCGCCCTGCATGCCGGCGACGGTCGCCTGCAGCCACGCCGGCCACGCGGCGTCGCCCTGCAGCAGCCACGCCGCCGTCAGCATCAGCACGAATCCCGGCAGCGCGAATCCGAGCCCGGCGAGCAGGCCACCGAGGCGACCGCGCGCGACGGTGCCGAGCCAGATGCACATCTCGGTGGCCTCGGGCCCCGGCAGTGCCTGGTAGACGGCGAGTGCGCGACGGAAGCGTTCGCTGGTCACCAGGCGACCGTCGCCGGCGAATTCGCGGTGCAGCGTGTCGATCTGCACCACCGGCCCGCCGAACGCCGTGCAGCCGAGGCCCAGGAAGCGGCGGAACAGCGCCGCCGCGGTCGGTGGCGTCGGCGCGGCGTCGCTCACTTGCCGATCTGGTGCAGCAGTCGGAACAGTTCGCTGTCCGTGGACAGGATGAGGTTGGTGTCGCGGCCGAGCACCGTGCGGTAGGTCTCCAGCGTCTTCAGGAACGTGTAGAACTCGCGCGCCTCGGGGGTCTGGTCGTAGGCCTCGGCGTAGATGCGTGCGGCTTCGCCATCGGCGGCGCCGCGGATCTCCTGCACGCTGCGGTAGGCGACCGACTCGATCTCGCGCAGCTCGCGTTCCTTGCGACCGAGGATGCGCGCGGCTTCGCCTTCGCCTTCGCTGCGGAAGCGCTGCGCGATCTGGGCGCGCTCGCTGATCATGCGCTTGTGGATGTCACCGAGCACGTCGGCCGTGTAGGCGACGCGCTTGATGCGCACGTCGAGCAGCTCGATGCCGAGCGGCAGCAGCTTGGGGGCCGACGCCTTCTTGATCTCCTCTTCGATCTCGAGGCGGCCGCGATTCGCCTTCTTCAGGGTCGAGGAGGTGCTCGCCGGGGCTTGGGGGTCGACCGTGGCCGTGCGGCTCTTGTCGGCGCGCACGATCTCGATCACGTCGCTGCTGGCGACGGAGGCGCGTGTCTCGCTGCCGATGATGTCCTCCAGACGCGACTGTGCGCTGCGTTCGTCGCGCACCACGACGAAGAACGTCGCCGGGTCGGAGATGCGCCAACGAGCGAAGGTGTCGACTTCGATGGAGGTCTTCTCCTTCGTCGTCATGCGCGTCGGCGGCCCGTCGAACTCGAGCACGCGCTTCTCGAGGCGATTGACCTCCTGCACGAACGGTGTCTTCCAGTGCAGACCTGGCTCGGTGATCGGGTTGCCGACCGGACGGTTGAACTGCGTCAGGATGACGACCTCGGTCTCGCGCACGGTGTAGAACGCGCCGCCGAGCACCAGCAGCAGGAACAGGGCGACGATGGTCGCGACGATGCCGGTGATCTTCACTTGCGCACCTCCTGGCCACCGGCAGATCCACCGACGGGCAGCATCGGCAGCAGCTGGGTCACGCCCTTGTCGACGATCCACTTGCCGGCCAGCGACGGCAGCACCTCCTTCATCGTCTCCAGGTAGAGGCGCGTGCGCGTCACGGCCGGTGACTTCGAGTACTGCTCGAGCTGGGCCTTGAACGAGGCGACGTCGCCGAGCGCCTCGTTGACGCGCTTCAGCTTGTAGCCCTCGGCCTCGCTCTTCATCTGCTCGGCGACGCCGCGCGCCTTCGGCACGACCTTGTTGTACTCGCCGTTGGCGACGTTGATCATGCTCTCCTTGTCCTGCTGTGCCTTGTTGACGTCGTTGAACGAGGCCTGCACGGGCGTCGGCGGGTTGACGTTCTTCAGCTGCAGTTGGTCGATCCCCACACCGAGCTGGTACTCGGTGGCGAGCTTGCGCATGCGTTCGAGCGCGGTGGTCTCGATGTCCTGTCGGCCG
Organism: Planctomycetota bacterium; assembly: GCA_947455805.1. GTDB lineage: Bacteria > Planctomycetota > UBA1135 > UBA1135 > UBA2386 > UBA2386. The sequence goes on along the minus strand of CANGSN010000367.1, from coordinate 2,070 downwards.
ACGGTCAGCACTTCGTCGACGGTGCGGTCGCCGACGACCTCGCGCATCACTGCTTCGCCGAGGTCGCGCAGGGTCTGGCCCGGGTAGCGCACGTGGAAGCAATACAGCCGTGCATCGGACACGTGGTACTGCACGACCCACTCGACGACGACGGAGTTCAGGTCACCGGTCAGCATGGCCTTCTCGGCCTCCGACTCCGACTCGTCCTCGAACTCGAACGCGACCTGATCGTCGTTGGTGAATCCCGGCGTGTAGAAGCCGAACTCGAGCTTCAGCTGACGCCTCACGGGCACCACGATCAGCTCGTCGATGCCGAACGGCAGCTTGAAGTGCAGGCCGGGTTCTTCCGTCGACGAGTACTTGCCGAAGCGCAACAGCACGCCGACCGAGTCGGACGGCACCGTGTAGTAGGTGGTGAACATGCCGACCAGCAGCAGCAGGGCCGGCACGAGCCACAGCAGGCGGCGCAGCTTCGACCAGTCGGGCTGGTTCTTGTAGGCGAGGGTGGGGCGACTCATGCCCCGCGTTCTATCCGCGCGGCGGGGCCGTTACAGCCGCAGGTACTGCTTCAGGTCGTCGTACAGGCCGGATTCGTTGGCGTAGAGCACGTGGTTCCTGGCCGCGGTGAACCACTCGCTCGTCGTCGGTTTCTGCGCCTTCGCCGCGGCCAGCAGGTCCTTGGTGCGCAACGGGTCGATCGTGCCACTCGCCATCGCGGTGTCGAGCTTGGCCTCGATCGCGCGGTCGACGACGGCCTTCAGGTCGGCGCCGGAGAAGCGGTCGGTCTTCTTCGCGATCGCCACCGCGTCGACGTCCTCCTGCGGCTTGCCGGCGAGCAGCAGGCGCACGATGTCGGCGCGCGCCGGCTCGTCCGGCGGCGGCACGAAGATCACACGGTCGAAACGGCCCGGTCGGCGGAACGCGCTGTCCATGTGCCACGGCGCGTTGGTTGCGGCGAGCACCAGCACGCCTTCGTTGTCGGCGCCGAGGCCGTCGAGTTCGGCCAGGAACTGGTTGATCGTCTCGCGCCCGGCCCCGTGCCGCATCTCGCTGCGGGCGCGGCCCAGCGCGTCGACCTCGTCGAAGAACAGCACGCAGGGCTTGTGCGCGCGCGCCGCCTCGAAGATCGAGTGCAGGTTGCGTTCGCTCTTGCCGATCCACATGTCGAGCACGTCGTGGATGCCGATGCTCAGGAAGCCGGCGTCGACTTCGCCGGCGGTCGCCTTGGCCAGGAACGTCTTGCCGCAGCCGGGCGGCCCGTACATCAGGATGCCGCCGCCGGCCTTCTTGCCGTAGGCGCGGTAGACCTCGGGTCGCTGCATCGGCAGCACGATCTTCTTGCGGATCTCGTCCTTCAGCGCCGCCATGCCGCCGACGTGCACGAACTTGACGTCGCTGCGGATCGGCACCGGGCCGTCGGAGCCGGGGCGGGCGAACGGCTGGCTCGTGTCCACCTCGTCGTCGTCGTCCGCGGGGCCATCGCCGGCGCGCACCGGCTGCGCGTCGAGGCCGAGGCGCTCCGCCAGGTCCGGCACCCGCAGCGTCGGGTCGCCTTCGACGGCCTTGCGGTAGTGGCGACGCGCTTCGTCGACGTTGCCTTCGTCGAGCAGCACCCGCGCCAGCTCGACACGCGCGCGCAGGCTGCCCTGCGCCACCAGCTGCTCGAGCACGATCGCCGCCGCCGAGCCCTTGCCCTGGGCCCGATAGCAGCGCGCCAGCAGCAGCCGCGTCGCCTCGTGGGTGGGGTCGCTGCGCACCAGCTGCAGCAGTTCCTGCTCGGCCTCGACCATCTGGCCGAACGCGAACAGGGCCTCGGCGAGCATTCGGCGCAGGGGCACGTTGCCGGGGCTGTGGGCCAGTGCTTCGCGCAGCGAACGGATCTGGTCGGCGTCCATCCGTCGCATTGGGCCAGAGGTTCGTGCGTCCCGCAAGCACGTCACCAGCCGAGAGTCACTCGACCGAACAGGTGCCCTGGGTGGCTCGATTCGCCGCAGCACGAGTCGCAAGCGAGCGGATGAGGCGGCGACGGCGGGACATTCCTGCTCCGGAAGGTTGCCGCGATGTCGCCAT
>CANGSN010000366.1 GCA_947455805.1 Planctomycetota bacterium | reverse complement strand
GCACCGTCGCCGTGCTCGCCGGCGGCGAACTGTCGGTGCCGCTGCCGCGCGATCCCGGCACCGGCGGCCGCAACCAGCAGTTCGCGCTCGCTTGCGCCCGGTGGATCCGCGGCCGCGCGATCACGGTGCTGAGCTGCGGCACCGATGGCATCGACGGCACCTCACCGGCGGCCGGTGCCGTCGTCGACGGCAGGACGATGGCGAAGGCACGCAGGGCCGGCCTCGACGTGCACGGGGCCCTGCGCCGCTGCGACTCGTTCCCACTGCTCTCGGCACTGGGAGCCACCGTGGTCACCGGACCGACTGGCACCAACGTGCGCGACCTTCGCTTGCTGGTCGCCCACGGCTGACCAGCACCACCGCCGACTGCGGCGCCGTTCGACAGGTCCGCACCGCCGCGCGTACGCCGAAGCAGCACGTGACCAGGCGCCGCTGCCATCGGTTGCTGCAGTTCGCCTCAGTGTGGGACTACACGCCGTCGCTACCTCAAGTCGATCAGGGGGACGCAACTGGGGAACGCAACGGGGAACATGCACCAACGAAGCAGAACGGCGCGGTTCGTCACGCTTGGGCCTTGGCTCGTCCTGGCCGCAGCCTGTGGCGGCGGCGGCGGCGGCGACAGCGGTTCCGGCAGCACCGGCGACGCCCTGTTCGGCGCCGTGCGGCTGCTCGACCACTCCCCGGCCGACGGCGAAGTGCAGGTGGAACTCGACGAGACCGTCGAGGTGCAGTTCGACGCGACGATGGCGCTCGACACACTCGCCGACGAGGACACGTGGCTGCGCGTCGAAGGCACGACCACGAACGTAGCCGGCAACTGGAGCCGCGGCGCCGCCGGGCGGGTGCGCTTCACGCCGAGCGCGCCGTTGGCGCCGGAGACCGACTACGTCGTGCAACTGTCGGGGCTCAGTGGCGACGAGACCGGACGCATCCTCGACGTCAGCCATTCGTTCACCTTTCGCACGCTCGACAGCACCCCGCCGCAGATCGTCGCCATCGACGTCGCCGACGGTGCCACCGGGCAGTCGCGCACGCGCACGTTCACGGTCACGATGAACGAACGCATCGGCGCCAGCTCGGTGACCGCCACCAGCTTCTACCTCAGCGACCAGTTCGGCATCCGCTACGCGGCACTGCGCACGATCGACGGCGCTTCGATGACGCTCGATCCACTGGCCGATCTGCCGGGCGACCGCCTGTTCTCCCTGACCGTGAGCAGCAACGTCGCCGACCGCTCCGGCAACCGGATCGGCACCAGCACGCAGCGTTCGTTCCGCACCAGCCTCGACACCGGGTCGCCGACCGTCTTGTCGGCCTGGCCTTCGATGTCGGCGACCGGCATCTCGCCGCTCGTGCAACCGACGTTCACGTTCAGCGAGTCGATGGACCCGGCGACGGTCGAAGCCGTGTCGCTGCTGTTCCAGGACGAGTACGGCAGCGTGGTGCCGTTCGCGATCGCCGCCAGCCCCGACCAACGCACGCTGCGGGTGCGACCGACGGTGACCTTGCAGAACAACCGCCGCTACACGCTGGCGTTCCTGCTCGGCGGTGCGGCGGCGACCGACGTCAGTGGCAATCCGTTGGCGGCGACGCAGGCGCGGACGTTCACCACCGGCACCGACGCGACCGCCCCGACCGTGGTCGGCAGCACGCCGGCCGACGGCGAGAGCCGCGTGCCGGGCAGCGTCGAACTGCTGGTGACCTGCAGCGAAGCGCTCGACTCCGCCTGGGTCGGCGACGCCACGGTGACGCTGCGCGCCGACGGCGAGGTGTGGAGTGCGGTCGTCGACCGCCCGTCGGCGAACGTCGTGCGCGTGATCCCGATCGTCGACCTGCCGCCGGGAAGGGCTTGCACGCTGACGCTGCGCGGCGGCCAGGACGGCCTGCACGACCTCGCCGGCAACGTGCTCGCCGCCGACGCGACGATCACGTTCACCACGTCCACCGACACCGGCTCGCCGTCGGCGCAGCTGTCGCCGAGCGACGGCGCGACCGGCGTGGCCCCGGGCTCGCGGGTGACGATCGTGTTCGACGCGCCGATGGACCCTGCCACCGTGAACACGTCGACCGTCCAGGTCACCGACGACAACGGCTCGCCTCTGGGCGGGACGTTGACGCTCGTCGGCGGCGACCGCATCGCCACCTTCGTGCCGAACAACTCGTTCACGCCGCTGACCTACTACCGCACGCGCATCGTCGGCGGCAGCAGCGGCGCCCGCCGCCAGACCGGCAACTGGTTCGCCGCCGACCGCACGGCCCGCTTCCGCACCGGATCGACTGCCGACGCACAAGCGCCGACGGTCACCGCCACGCTGAACGGCATCGCGTCGACCCGCCAGGCCGGCATGGTGGTGCCGCCGTCGGGTTTCACCGTCGACGTGACGGTGAACGATGCGAGCCAGTGGGTCGACATGAGCAGCCTCGAGATCCTGCTGGAAGGCACCGCCAGCGGCCCGAGCCCGGCGACCCTGCTGGCCGCCGCCGAACTCGGCTACGGCACCGCGCAGGTCCTGGTACCGCCGGCCGCGGCGCTGACGGTCGGCAGCTGGAACCTGATCGTGCGTGCCCGCGACCTGACCGGCAACCTGGGCACGTCGGCCGCGCTTCCGTTCACCGTGGCGACGCCCGACGGCTCCTCGCTGCCGTTCGAGCGCACCCAGATCGTCTGGGTGCGCACCGACCTCGACCGCGACGGCAACGGTCGCACCGACTTCGAGGACGACATGCTGCGCCTGGGTTTCGCTACCAGCGGCGATCCGCTCGGCACCAACGCCTACGTGCGCGACGTCGTGCTCGGCGGCATCCTGGCGCAGGCGAACGAGCTCTACGGTCGCGGCCCGCGCGGCGAACCGCGCGACGCAGGCTCCGTCGGCGTGCGCTTCGCGCGGCGCGAACCGCGCGGGCTCCTGCACATGCAGATGGCACTCGGCGGCCTCGATCCGGAAGGCGATCGCACGCGCAGTTACGGTGCCGAGAGCACCGGCGTGCTCGGCCGCGCCTACTACGACTATCGCAACGGCAACCCCGCGGAGCGCAACACGGCGAACTCGCCGGGTCTCGGCGTGTTCCCGGCGGAGATGTGGCTCTACCAGACGCGCATCCACCAGCAGGTCTGGCCGTCGTTCCAGACCGTGTTCGCGCAGCGCTTCCGCCCGCTCTGCCCGGACATGGGCGGTGTCCCGGCCGGCATGCACGTGCTCGACGCGGCGGTGCTGACGCCGACCTTCGACTATGCGACCGCGTCGGCGCCGCAGCGTGCGCGCTGGCAGGTCGTCATGGACGCGGCCGAGGACTGGGCGCTGGTCATCGGCATCATCCTCGCGCACGAAGTCGGCCACTCGGTCGGCCTGGTCGCGCCGGGGGCCGCGCCGAGCGGCCTGTTCGGGGACAGCTCGCTGCACAACACCTTCGCCGGCGCCGCCGAGGTCATGGCGCCTTCGGTCGGCTACGAGGCGATGACCTCGCTCACCTACCAGTTCCGCGACATCGACCTGGCCTACCTGCGCCAGAGGGTGCTGCTCCGATGAACCTGCTCCGTCGACTCCCGATCCTGCTGCTGCCCCTGCTGACCACGGCCTTCGCCGGCGCCCAGGACCAGGCGACCACCTTGCTGGCCGCGAGCCGCCGCGCCGACGTCGTCGTGCGCGCCACCGTGCTCGGCGCCAGCGATCCGACGCCGGACTGGCACCGCCTGCAGTTCCGCCGCGACGCCGTGCTGAAGGGTGCGGTCGGCGAGCAGTTCGTGCTGCTCGAACCGAGCGGTGCCTGCTGCGGTCGCGTGCTGTTCACTCTGCAGCCCGGCGACGAGGTGCTGCTGTTCCTGGTCCGCCAGGGCAGTGCGCTGCATCCGTTCGGCGGCAGCCGCGGCGTCGCCACGCCGACGCCGGCGCT
>CANGSN010000365.1 GCA_947455805.1 Planctomycetota bacterium | reverse complement strand
GCGATCCGGCGGCCGCCGCACTGCTCGCCGAACTGCACCGCATCGCCCCCGCCTTGCGCCCGGCTGCGCAGCCGGAGGAAGGCCGATGACCGCGTTCGTGGACCAGCTGCTGTCCGGCCTGCCGTGGCTGGGCGGCGGGGCCTTGCTCGGCGCGTTCGTCGTGCGCTGCTGGCCGCGCCGCGATCACCGGCCGTTGGCGCCGCTGTGGCAGGCGATCGGCAAGGAAGTGCCCTCCACGACCGCCACCGACGACGGTTGGCCGAGCGCGCTGCAGCAGGTCGCCCGCCTGCGCGAAGCGGCGCTGCGCAGCCACCACCTGCACCTGCGCACGCTCGCCGCCGAGCAACGGCTGCGCCTCGCCGACACCGCACTGGCGCACCTGCAGGACGGTGTCCTCGTCGTCGACGCGGGCGAACACGTGCTGTACGCGAACCCGACCGCTCGCGCCGTCCTGAAGCTCGGCGACCGCGAACAGCCGCTGCTCGGCCAGGCCGACGCGCCGTTCGAGGTGGTCGAAGGCGTGCGTTCGGTACTCGCCGCCGACCTCGCCCGCGCGGTCAAGACCTGCCGCATCGAGACCGAGCAGGACGACGTGCGCAAGGTGCACCTGATCCGCGCCGTCGCCGAGACCGAGGCCGGCGACAGAAAGGCGATGGTCGTCGTGCTCGAGGACTGGACCGCCGAGGAGAAGCAGGCGAAGTCGAAGTCGGAGTTCATCTACAGCGTCTCGCACGAGCTGAAGACGCCGCTGACTTCGATCCAGGCGTCGCTCGAGCTCGCCGACGAGAACGACGACCTCGACCCGAGCGACCGCGACAAGCTGATCCGCACCTCGTACGAGGAGTCGATCCGGCTGTCGTCCATGGTCGCCGAGCTGCTGGACCTGGCGCGCATCGAAGCCGGCATCACCGAGTTCAAGCGCGAGCAGGTCGACATGCGCGAGCTGTTCCAGAGCCTGCACGCGCTGCACCAGCCGGTCGCCGACAAGCGGCAGATCGCGCTGAAGTGGGACATCAGCGACTACCTGGCCGATCTCGCCGGCGACGTGCGACTGCTGCGACAGGCGTTCGTCAACGTCGTCGGCAACGCACTGAAGTACACCAAGGCCGGCGGCGAGGTGTCGCTGACCGCGCGCCTCGAGGGCCACGAGCTGGTGACGCGCGTACGCGACTCCGGCATCGGCATCGCCGCCGAGGACCAGCAGCGCGTGTTCGAGAAGTTCTTCCGCGCCAAGAGCGCCGAGCAGTCGACGATCGCCGGCACCGGCCTCGGCCTGCCGATGGCGCGCTACATCGTCGAACGCCACCGCGGCCGCATCGAGTTCACCTCCGAGCTCGGCGTCGGCACCGAGTTCCGCATCTACCTGCCGGCGCTGGCGCTCGACCCCGACGAAGCCGGAAGTTCGTCGTTGGTCGCCGTCGACGGCGCCACCGAGTGAGCCATGACCAAACCACGCATCCTCGTCGTCGACGACGACCCCGGCATCCGCTTCGCGCTGGCGCTGAAGCTGCGCACCGCCGGCTTCGAGGTGGCGGAGGCCACCGACGGCCAGGAGGGCGTCGACTGGTTCCGCACCGGCAAGGCCGACCTCGTCGTGCTCGACGTCGGCATGCCGCGCATGGACGGCTACACGGCGGCGAAGGCGCTGCGCGCCGGCGAAACCACCAAGGACCTGCCGGTGCTGTTCCTGACCGCGCAGAACCTCGAACTGCCCGACGACGTCAAGCCGGCGATCGGGCGGCACAAGTTCCTGACCAAGCCGTTCAGCCCGCGCGACGTCGTCGCCGCGGTCAAGGCGCTGCTGCAAGGAGCCTGAGCCGATGCCCGTCACCACCGCGGCCGACGGCACGCTGCTGACCCTGCACGTCGACGGGGCCATCGACTCGCACCTCGGTGCGTCGTTGCAGGCGGCGGCGACGGCCGGGCTCGGCGACGGCAAGCGGCGCTTCCTCGTCAACCTGCAGAAGGCCAAGCAGGCGAACTCGGCCGGCCTCGAGGCGCTGGTGCGCGCGGCGGCCGCGGTGACGCAGGGTGGCGCCCGCATCGCGCTGGTCGGCCCCGGACCGCTGCTCGCCGACGTGCTGAAGGCGACGCGCCTCGACCGCCGCTTCGCGGTCTACGAGTCGACCGAGCAGGCGATCACCGGGCTGCGCGGAGGTCCCGGATGACCGCGTTGCTCGGCATGACCGGCAAGCTCGGCGACATCCTGCTGAGCCAGGGCGCGACCACGCGCGCCGACCTGCGCCGCGCCTGCTCGCCCGAGGAGAAGCTGCCCGGTGAACGCCTCGGCGACACGCTGCTGCGGCTGAACCTGATCAGCGACGCGCAGCTGCGCCAGGCGCTGGCCACCCAGCATCGGCTGCCGTTCCTGCGCGTGACGCGTCGCCTGGTCGACCGCGAGGTGCTGGCGCTGCTGCCGCGCGAGTTCGTGCTGCAGCACCGCGTGGTGCCGATGTTCAAGGTCGACGGGACGCTGACGCTGGCGGTCGACGATCCCACCAACCTGTGGGCGATCGACGAGGTGACGCGCCTGTGCCAGTGCGAGGTGCAGCTCGTCGTCACCGAGACCGGCTGCATCCACGCGCTGCTCGAGGACCTCGCCGAGGACGGCGGTGGTTCGTTCGAGATCGACGACTTCGTCGGCGACGTCACCGAGGGCGACGTGCAGGTCATCGAGGAGAAGGGCGACGACGGCGTCGACCTGCACGAGCTGGCCGACATGTCGCCGGTCGTGCGGCTGGTGAACTTCATCCTGTTCCGCGCCATCGGCGACCGCGCCAGCGACATCCACATCGAGCCCGACGACCACGTGCTGCGCGTGCGGCACCGCATCGACGGCGAGCTGCGCGAACTGATGCGGCCGCCGACCGGCATGCACGCGGCGATCGTGTCGCGCCTGAAGGTCATGGCCGACCTCGACATCAGCGAACGCAGGAAGCCGCAGGACGGCCGCTTCCGCGTGCGCATGGACAACCGCGCCGTCGACGTGCGCATGTCGACGCTGCCGACCGTGCAGGGCGAGAAGGTCGTGCTGCGCATCATGGACCGCGGCACGATGCGCATCACGCTCGGCAACCTCGGCATCGGCCACCAGCGGCTGCAGGCCCTGCAGGAGCTGATCCAGCGCCCCGACGGCATCCTGCTGGTCGCCGGCCCGACCGGCAGCGGCAAGACGACGACGCTCTACGCCGCCCTCGAGGAGATCAACGAGCCGGGCAAGAACATCTGCACCGTCGAGAACCCGGTCGAATACAACCTGCGCGGCATCAACCAGGTGCAGGCCAACCAGAAGGGCGGCCTCGGCTTCGCCGAGGCGTTGCGTTCGCTGCTGCGCCAGGACCCCGACGTGCTGATGGTCGGCGAGATCCGCGACGCCGAGACGGCGACGATCGCCGTACAGGCGTCGCTGACCGGCCACCTGGTGCTGGCGACGCTGCACACCAACGACGCGGTGTCGGCGGTGACGCGGCTGATCAACATGGGCGTCGAGCCGTACCTGATCGGCGCGTCGCTGCGCGGCGTGGTGTCGCAGCGGCTGGTGCGCTGCCTGTGCCCGACCTGCCGCGAGCCGATCGACGTGCCGGCGAACGTGCGCCGCCGCCTGCCGGCGCTGCCCGACGGCCAGTACTACGGCCCGCGCGGCTGCGACGCCTGCAAGGGCAGCGGCTACACCGGCCGCATCGGCATCTACGAGCTGCTGGTCGTCACCGACGCGTTCGCCGACCTGACGTCGCGCAGCCCGACGCTCGGCGACCTGCGCAAGCTGGCGATCCAGGAAGGGCTGATGCCGCTGCTGCAGGACGGCCTGCGCAAGGCCAGTGAGGGCATCACCTCGGTCGACGAGGTGTTGCGCGTGGTGGCCGTATGAAGCCGGGTGGTGGCACGCTGACGCCGATCG
>CANGSN010000364.1 GCA_947455805.1 Planctomycetota bacterium | reverse complement strand
GCGCGTTCTTCCCGTCGCATCGCGAGGATCCCCCGTGCAGCTGCCCGAATTCCGCAACGAACCGTTCACCGACTTCACCCGCCCCGAGAACCAGCAGGCCTTCACCAAGGCACTGGAGCACGTGCAGAAGAACGTGCTCGGCCGCACCTGGACTTGCTGGATCGGCGGCGAGGAGGTGCGCGGCAAGACGACGTTCGAGGTGTTCGATCCGGGCGAGACCACACGCCTCGTCGGCAAGTACCAGAAGCTGACAGCGGACGAAGCCAACCTCGCGGTCGAGAAGGCGCACGCGGCGTTCCCGGCGTGGGCCGCGACCGACGTCAAGGAGCGCGTGCGCATCGTCTTCGCCGCCGCCCAGAAGCTGCGCGAGCGCAAGCACGAGTTCTCGGCGCTGCTGTGCCACGAGGTCGGCAAGTCGTGGGCGGAAGCCGATGCCGACACCGCCGAGGCGATCGACTTCCTCGAGTACTACGCCGGCCAGATGCTGCGCATGGCCGAGCCGCAGCCGGTCGTGCCGGTCGCCGGCGAGAAGAACCAGATGATCTACATCCCGCTCGGCGTGGGTGCGGTCATCCCGCCGTGGAACTTCCCGCTGGCGATCATGGCGGGCATGGCGGTCGCGGCGCTGGTCGCCGGCAACACCGTCGTCGTCAAGCCGGCGAGCCAGTCGCCCGCGGTCGCCGCGCACTTCGTGCAGCTGATGTACGACTGCGGCCTGCCGAAGCAGGTGCTGAACTTCATCACCGGCCCCGGCAGTGAAGTCGGCGGCGCGATCGTGCAGCACAAGCTGACGCGCTTCATCTCGTTCACCGGCTCGCGCGACGTCGGCCTGTGGATCTTCGAGCAGTCGGCGAAGACGCAGAAGGGCCAGATCTGGATGAAGCGCCTCGTCGCCGAGATGGGCGGCAAGGACAGCATCCTGGTCGACGCCGACTGCGATCTCGAGAAGGCGGTCGACGCCGTCGTCGCCTCGGCGTTCGGCTACCAGGGCCAGAAGTGCTCGGCCTGCAGCCGCGCCATCGTGCACGCGAGCGTCTACGACGAGTTCTGCAAGCGCATCGTGCCGAAGGTCGAGGCGATCAAGCTCGGCCACCCGAGCGAACGCACCAACGCGTTCGGCCCGATGGTCGACGCCGCGGCGAAGAAGAAGACGCTCGAGTACATCGCGACCGGCAAGAAGGAAGGCCGGCTGCTGATCGGCGGCGTGGAAGGCCCGAAGAACGGGCACTACGTCGTGCCGACCGTGTTCGCCGACGTGTCGCCGACGGCGAAGATCGCGCAGGAGGAGATCTTCGGGCCGGTGCTGGCGATCATCAAGGTGAAGGACTTCGCCGAAGGCCTCGCCGTCGCCAACAACACCGAGTACGGGCTCACCGGTTCGGTGTTCACCAAGGACGAGGCGAAGAAGGAACAGTGCCGCCGCCAGTTCCACGTCGGCAACTTCTACATCAACCGCAAGTGCACCGGCGCGCTCGTCGGCGCGCACCCGTTCGGCGGCTTCAACATGTCGGGCACCGACAGCAAGGCCGGCGGCCCGGACTACCTGCTGCAGTTCCTGCAGGCGAAGACGATCAGCGAGAAGATCGGCTGATCGCGAGCGGATCGCCGGGCCGCGGCGGGCGGCGTGGTTCCGCTCGCCGTCGCCCAAGGCGAGCCCAGGACCCGCGCGGACCTAGCCGCCTTGCCCCTGCACGCTGCCGCAGCCGGACGGGCCGGGCTCCGCTCGAGGTGGCGCAGCTCGTCGAACTGGCGGCGCTGGCGTTCGCCGAGACGGGCCAGCTCGAGGGGATGGATGGGATGAGAAGGCCGGCCTTCAGGCGAGGTACCCTTCGGTCCCCGTCAACAACGAGCTCTATTGGCTCGACGGAGGCCAGACGTGACGAATGCTCCCGCGACGACGACGAGTGTGGTGAGCGAGAAAGCGACTCTGCCGACCAACCCGGGAGCCGGCCCCCGCGGCTGACCGTCGGCATCGACCTGGGCGACCGGCACAGCCATCCGTGCGTGCTCGACAGCGACGGCGCGACCCTCGAGCAGTCGCGGCTGCAGACCACTCCGGCCGCGTTTTGGCAGCGCTTCGCCGCCATGCCCCCGGCTGCACGGGAAGGAAGCGGCCGTTGCCCGTCGCGCACCAGACACTGGTGTACATCAGCGGTTCGGTGCCACCCCGTGCCAGCAGGTCCTCGTGGCCGTCGCCGTAGACGTCGCCGGTCAGCACACTGCGAAGGACGTGGAGCGCCGGCGGCAACACGCGATGCACTTCGTCGAGAACGAACGCCGGCGTCTGAGCAGTCAGCGCGGGCGGGAGGCGGGCCGCGAACAGGACGAGGTACTCGTGCATGGCCGCCAAGGATGCGAAGGCCTTGTCTCGCCACTCCCACGGATCCATGTCGTGCGCAAAGCACCAGACCACGCCAGTGCCGTCCACCGCCAACACGTCGCCGAGGTCGTCGCGCGCGACCGGTTCGAAACCTGAGGGGAGGTCAGCCAGCCCGTCGCGGCTGGCGTCGAGTGTCAACCTCGGCATGCGGGCCATGAGGCTGGCCCTGGCCAACGGGATCGCCACAGACACAGTTGACGGCGATTGGACGATGATTGTATGCGCTGGGTCGCGGCCGGCGGGATCAACATCGCGGCCATGCGAAACCTCCCAACAGGGCTTTGTCTCATGGCCGGCGTGTTGTCGGTCACCGCGTGCCGAACATCCGTGACGCCAGCCAGAGCCGATGTCTGGCCGTCGCCGACTGCTGCTGAGTCGGCAACCCCCAGCACGACGAAGGCACCTCAAGATCCCGAACCGGCACCGGTCGCGGCCTCGACCTCACCGACCTCCAACTCGATCGTGCCGCTGCCATCCGTGTTGGACTTCACGGGTGGCGCCGGCTTCGGCTTGGCCGTCGGCATCGGAGTCGAATACGAGGGCGCCTACGACGGCGCCGACGAATACGAGTTCGCCGTCGAGCCAGCGGGTGCGGTGCATTGGCGGCGAGGCGACTCCCTGTTGTTCTGGGAGGGCATCGAGGCAGGTTGGCGGTTCCTGGCCACCGAACGCACCTTGTTGCAACTCAGCGCGCGCTACGAAGGCGGACGCGAAGCGAGCGACTCCGACGACGGTCGACTGGCTGGTCTGCGCGATCAGGACTCGCACATCGTCGGCTCCGTCGAGGTCCGTCAGGGTCTGGATGCCGAATGGCGCAACTGGATCGGCGGCAAGGCGCTCGTCGGGGAGAGCGACTTCGGTGTCCTGGGCATCGTCGCCGCTGGTCATCGCTTCGGCAGCGCCGTCGACGGCACAGGTTCCGAGCTGTTCGGCTACGCCTCGTTCGGCGACTCGGCGTTCCTCGACAAGGACTTCGGCATCACCGCCGACGAAGCCCTGAGTTCCGGCCTGCGCCAGACGCAGTTGAGCGGTGGCTTCCGAGCAGTCGGTCTGACCTTCGTGCACCGCCGAACTCTGTGGCACCGGCTGCATCTGATCGCGCAGGCCAATGTCGAGTTCTATGGCGACGAGGTGCGGCAGAGCCCGATTGCGCGCGACGACTTCGAGGCCGAGGCCAGCGTGGCGCTGGTCTGGATCTTCTGAGCTCGGCGGCGACAGCGAGGCCAGCAGCGCGCCATGCCGGCTACGAACCGCCACCGCCCCGCTCGGCCGGGCCGGAGCCTCGGCCGGCAGCACCCCCTTGCGTTTCCTGCTGCTGTCGTCGCCGGCCGCCGGCGACGAGCTGCAGGGCATCGAGCGCGGCGTCATGGAGCTCGCCGACGGCATCCTCGTGCACAAGGCCGACGGCGATCTCGCCGCGGCCGCCGACCGGGCGGCGCAACCATGCATGCTGGCGCTGCGCGTGCTGCACGCAGGCGAAGCCGAGCCGCCGCCGGTGGTCGTCGGTTCGTCGGTGACGGGCCGCGGCCTCG
>CANGSN010000363.1 GCA_947455805.1 Planctomycetota bacterium | reverse complement strand
TCCTCGACCGAGTAGAAGCGCACCGGCCCGCGCGGGTCCTGGATCTCGAGCCGGCGGACGATTCCGACCTGCTGCCCCGCGAGCCAGACCTGCCAGCGCGAGACCTCGACGACCCGCCGCGGCGCATAGTCGGGCTGCCTTGGCGGCGCTTCCTGGCACGCCGCGAACAGCGCGGCGAGCACGGCGATCGCGATGGGTTTGGTCATCTGTGGCGCAGGTCGAGTTCTAGCCGCAGAATGCGCCGCCCGCCACCGACTCGCCCCCGAAGGCCAGGTCGCTCGCGTCCGTCGCGAGCCACTGCGCCCGCTGCAGGGGTCGAACCGCCACACCATGTTCGAAAACGACCGCGCCCGCTTCCGCCAGGAACTCGACGAGATCCGCACCGCCGGCCTCTGGAAAGAGGAACGCGTCATCCAGAGCCCGCAGGGCGCCTGGATCACCGTCAACGGCAAGCAGGTGCTGTGCCTGTGCGCCAACAACTACCTCGGCCTCGCCAACGACCCCGGCCTGAAGCAGGCGGCGAAGGCGGCGATCGACAGCCACGGCCTCGGCCTCGCCAGCGTGCGCTTCATCTGCGGCACGCAGGACCAGCACAAGCGGCTCGAACAGAAGATCAGCGGCTTCCTCGGCACCGAGGACACGATCCTCTACAGCTCCTGCTGGGACGCGAACGGCGGGCTGTTCGAGATCCTGATGGGCGAACAGGACGCGATCCTCAGCGACGCGCTGAACCACGCCTCGATCATCGACGGCATCCGCCTCAGCAAGGCGCAGCGCTTCCGCTACGCCAACAACGACATGCAGGAGCTCGAGCAGCACCTGAAGGCGACGCAGGGCTGCCGCAGCCGCATGATCGTCACCGACGGCGTGTTCTCGATGGACGGCTACATCGCCAAGCTGCCCGACATCTGCGAGCTGGCCGACAAGTACAAGGCGATGGTCGTCGTCGACGACAGCCACGCGACCGGCTTCTTCGGCCCGACCGGCCGCGGCACGGCCGAGCACTTCGGCGTGCAGGACCGGGTCGACATCGTCGACTCGACGTTCGGCAAGGCGCTCGGCGGCGCGTCCGGCGGCTTCACCAGCGGCAAGCGGGAGATCGTCGACCTGCTGCGCAACCGCGCGCGGCCGTACCTGTTCTCCAACACGCTGGCGCCGGCGATCGTCGGCTCCACCATCGCCTGCATCGACCGTCTGAGCGCGACGACGGCGCTGCGCGACAAGCTGGCGGCGAACACGACGTTCTTCCGCGAGGCGATGACCAAGGCGGGCTTCGCCATCGTGCCGGGCGAACACCCGATCTGCCCGATCATGCTCGGCGACGCCAGGCTCGCGGTCGAGATGGCCGCGCGCATGCTGCAGGAAGGCATCTACGTGATCGGCTTCTGCTTCCCGGTGGTGCCGAAGGGCAAGGCCCGCATCCGCGTGCAGATCAGCGCGGCGCACGAGATCGCGCAGCTGGAGACCGCCGTGGCCGCCTTCACGAAGGTGGGCAAGCAACTCGGTGTGATCGCGTGAAGCTCGAACTCGACAAGCTGCGTCAGTCCGGCCGCATCTCCGCCACGGCGTTGGCGCACGGTCGCAAGATGATCGTGCCCGGCGCCCGCATCGAGGACATCCAGCGCGCGGTCGAAGCGAAGATCCGCGAACTCGGCGGCCAGCCGGCCTTCCCGGCGCAGGTCTCGCGCAACCACATCGCCGCGCACTACTGCTCGCCGCCCGGCGACCCGACCACCGTGCAGGCCGGCGACATCGTCAAGCTCGACTGCGGCACGCACGTCGACGGCTACGTCACCGACAACGCCACCACCGTCGACCTGCGCGACGGCGAAGGTTCGCTGCTGTGCACCGCGAGCCGCATGGCGCTCGAGAACGCGATCTCGGTGATGGGCCCCGGCGTGTCGCTGACCGAGGTCGGCCGCCAGGTCGAGACCACGATCGAGTCGATGGGCTTCCGCCCGGTGCGCAACCTGTGCGGCCACGGCGTCGCGCGCTACACGATCCACTGCTCGCCGTCGGTGCCGAACTACGCCGACAGCAAGGCGGCGAAGCTGCGCCCGAACATGACGATCGCCTGCGAACCGTTCGCCAGCGACGGCAAGGGCATGATCGACGTCGACGGCACCGCCGAGGTGTTCATGCTGAAGCGCGACCTGCGGCCGAAGGACAACCTGCCGGCGGCGATCGAGAAGGCACTGCAGCAGAGCGACGGCCTGCCGTTCGCGCGGCGCGACCTCGAGCGCTGGCTCGGCTCGCTGAAGGCCGGCGAGGAGGCGCTGAAGGTGCTGCGCAAGAAGGACCTCGTCGACGAGTACCCGCCGCTGTGCGAACGCACCGGGGTGCGCATCGCGCAGTTCGAGCACACGATCTTCATCAGCGAGACCGGCGCCGAGGTGATCACCCGGTTGCCGCAGTGAAGGCTGCGTCGTGAGCGGACGACTGCGCATCGGCCTCGACGCCCGCGAGGCGTTCCGGCCCGAACCACGCGGCATCGGCCTGTACGTGCGGCACCTCGTGCGCGAGTTCACGGCACTCGCCGCCGAGCACGAGTTCGTGCTCTACCACCAGCTGCAGCTGCCGAAGGATGCGTTCCCGATCCCGGCGAACATGCTGGCGCGCCACACCGACATGCGCGGCGGCCGCTTCCACACCTGGGAACGGCTGCAGATGCCGTGGCGCCTGCGCCGCGACGGCCTCGACGTCTACCACGGCACCTACAACACGCTGCCGCCGCGCTGGCCGCTGTGGCGCGGGCCGGCGATGGTCGTGTCGCTGCACGACCTGATCGTCACCTACTGGCCGGACGACCTGGCGGACCCGTTCGTCGCCTACGCGCGCAAGGTGACGCCGCGCGTCGTGCGCGACGCCGCGATCGTGCTGACGGTCAGCGAGTGGAGCCGCCGCGACATCGTCGAGCGCACCGGCTGCGATCCGGCGAAGGTGCGGCTGTCGCTGAACGGCCTGCACCCGAAGGTGCTGGCCGGCGCGCCAGCCGGTGCCGGCGAGATGGCGCGCACGAAGTTCGCCGAGGGTCGCCCGTACTTGTTCACGATCGGCGCACCGCTCGAACGCAAGAACACCGGCCGCCTGCTGGAAGCGTTCGGCCTCGCCCGCCAACGCCGCCCCGACCTGCCGCATCTGCTGGTCGTGTCGGGCCTCGGCAAGCACATCGACCGCTTCCGCGAACGGGCCCAGAAGGCCGGCGTGCTCGAGCACGTGCGCTTCCTGCCGTACCTGTCGCAGGACGATCTGATCGCGCTCTACGCCGGTGCTTCGCTGTCGATCTACCCGAGCCTGATCGAAGGCTGGGGCATCCCGGTGTGCGAAGCGCTGGCACTCGGCACGCCGGTGCTGACCAGCAACACGTCGGCGATGCCGGAGGCCGGTGGCGAGCACGCGCACTACTTCGACCCGCACCAGCTCGAGTCGATGGCGACCGAGATCGTGCGTGCGATCGAGGACTACGTGCCCCGCTTCCCGGCGCTGCGCTCTGCCGCCATCGCGCGCGCCCGCACGTTCACCTGGCAGCGCACCGCCGCCGGCGTGCTGCAGGCCTACGCCGACGCGGCCGGCACCCGCTGAGGTCCCCGGAGACGCGACCGGAACCTCGACGCCGGCACGCGTCGGCACCGCGTTCTTCGCCCATGGCATCGGCGCGGCATGCTCGCGGCACCGCGGCGGACGAAGGCGCGACAACTTCGCCGTGCACGCGCAGGTGGGAATCGCCGCGTGCTGAGCGTTGCCCGCGGCCTTCCAACGCCCCATGAGGTGATCGCAGTGAACCGCCTGATTCTCGTGCTCGGTTTGTTCCTCTCTTCCTTCGCCACCGCCCAGGAGGGCCAGCGGCCGCAGCGGCCGGACCGCCAGCCGGCTCCGCGCGCCGAAGTGCGCGAGCGCCTGCAGCAGGCCGAACAG
>CANGSN010000362.1 GCA_947455805.1 Planctomycetota bacterium | reverse complement strand
TCCGGCGGTGCTGCTGACGCTGCTGCTCCTCGGGCTCGTCGCCGCAGCGCTGCTGCTCGAACTGGCGTTCCGGCTGCTGTGGGAGCCGCCGCCCGCGTTCCGCGACCTGCAGCAGGCCGGCATGTACGTCGCCACCGCCGACCGCGACGTGGCGCTGCAGCCCGGCTACCGCGGCACGCTGCGCGTCGACGTCGACACCACCGTCGCCATCGACGCGCTCGGCATGCGCGACCGCGAGTTCGCGCCGAAGGCGGCGGGCGAACGGCGCCTGCTGGTGCTCGGCGACTCGATGGTGTGGGGCTACGGCGTCGACGTCGAACAGGCGCTGCCGGCCCAGCTGCAGCGGGCGCTCGCCGCGCGCGGCGAGACGTGGACGGTCGGCAACGGCGGCGTGCCCGGCTACGGCAGCAAGCACGTGTCGCAGCACCAGGCGCGGCTCGACGAGCCGTTCGGCGCCGAGGCGTTCGTCGTCTGCGGGTGCCTGGGCAACGACCCGCTCGACGATCTGGCGCCGGAGCGCACCGTCTACGCCGGGCTGATGGTGCAGGGCACGTTCGCGCGGCTGGTGCATGCGTCGTGGCGCGCGCGCCTCGCCTACCGCTCGCGGGCGGCGCTGTGGCTCGAGTCGTGGCTGATCGCGCAGAAGCCGGAGTGGTCGGTGCTGGCGCTGGTGCCGCCCGATCCGGAGGAGGCGGCGGCGCGGCGCGGTCTACCCCTGGGCCGCGAGTTCGCCGGCCTGTTCCTCGACGCCGCCGACGACCTGGTCACCTGGGAGCCGGGCACCGGGCCGGTGCTGCCGCGCCTGCTCGATCGCCTGCGCACGTCGCTGCGCACGATGCAGGTGCGCGCCGGCCTGCGGCCGCTGGTGTTCGTGGTGCTGCCGACCAGCTGGCAGGTGCAGGAGCAGAAGCGCCAGGACAAGCTGCGCGAACTCGGCTTCGCCGTCGTCGACTTCCCGCGCGGCAAGGCGCAGCAGCGCTGGCTCGCGGTCGCGAGCGAACTCGGCATCCCGGCGTACGACGCGACGCCGGTGCTGGCCGGCGACGAGGATCCGGCGAGCCTGTTCGTCAGCGACGGCGGGCACTTCTCGGCCCGCGGCCACGCCGTCGTCGCGGCGTGGCTCGCCGAGCGCACCGCCGAGCTGCTGGCGCGGTGAGCGTCGCTGCGTTCGTGTTCGCGGGCGCGTTCGCGCTCACGGCCGGGCGAACGTGATCCAGTCGAAGCTGGCGCCGACGTCGACGGTCGGCGACCACGAGAACACGTTCAGGCCGACCTGCAGTTCGGGGCCGAGGTCCGGCCGCACGTGGCTGCGCAGCAGTTGCCACGCCGCGTTGCCGTTCGCGCGGTACCACAAGCCGATGGTGGCGCCCTGGCGGGTGGCGCGGATCTGCCCGGTCGGCGCGGCGATCGGGTGCAGCAGCAGGTTGCTGTTCCCGTCGTTCGTGCTCTTGTCCTCGACGACGATCGGCGTCGCCGGCACGCCGCCGCCGACGGCGACGTGCAGCCAGTCGTTCGGGCCCTGATCGCTGGCCGGGTCGCGCAGCGACAGACCGCCCATGTCGTAGTTCGCCGGCGGCGGCAGCAGCGGGTTCGACAGCCGGTACGAACGCACCTGGGCGGTCACCGTGAAGTCGCCGCGCACGACGCGGTACACCAGCGGCCCTTCGCCGTTCGCGAACCACGTCGCCGCCGGTCCGCCGGCCAGCGGCCGCACGTGCAGTTCGCCGCCGGCGACCGTGTGCTGCAGCAGCGTCGGGTTGTGGATCTGCCAACCGGCGGCGAGGCTCGTGCCGGCGAAGTCGTCGTCGAAGGCCGACAGCGGCTGCATGGTGCCGAGCACGGCGTTGCTGAGCGCGAGGCCGTTGCTCGTCAGCACCAGCGCCTGCGCGCCGAGCGGGCCCGGCAGCAGTCCGGCCGGCAGTTCGAACGCCATCGTCGCCGCACCGGCGGCGTCGGGCAGCAGCAGCGGCCCGAACAACCACGGCTCGGCGAGGTCGACGCAGCCGAGGCCGGGCACGCACGGGCCGGGCACCGTGCCGGTGGTCGACAAGGCGACGACGGCGAGCAGGCTGCCGGGTGCCTGCACCGTGCAACGGGCGGTGTTGCCGAGGATCAGTTCGCCCATGGCGAGCGACTGCGCGGGCAGCGCCGCGGTGGCGGCGAGGACGGGAAGCACGAACGGGAGGGTGCGCATGCCCGCTGCAGCGGCAGCGCGGCCCGCCAGCGGACAAGGAATTCGCGGCCGCCGCGGTTCGTGCTTCGCGCGGCAGCCGGTCAGGCCACCCTCAGGCAGACGCCGTGGGCGTCACTTCCACTGGTGGCCGCGGGCGACCACGACGATGCCGGTGCTCGACACCGTGAAGCGCTTGCGGTCGGCCTCGGGGTCGTAGCCGATCACGGTGCCGTCGGGCACCTCGTTCCACTTGTCGATGATGACGCGCTTGAGCTTGCAGCGTTTGCCGATGCGCGCACCGCGCATCACGATGCACTCGTCGAGCTGGCTGTGCTCGTCGACGTAGACCAGGTTGCTCAGCAGCGAGCGCCGCACCTTGCCACCGGAGACGACGACACCGGGGCACAGCAGCGAGTCCTGGACCTCGGCGCGGCGGCCGTCGCCGGGCTCCGAGAACACCGTCTTCGCCGGCGGGTCGTTGTGCCACAGCGTGTACGTCGGCCAGTCCTTGCGGTACAGGTTCAGCTGCGGCTTGACGCTGCACAGATCCATGTTGGCGTCGAAGTACGCCTCGATGGTGCCGACGTCGCGCCAGTAGGGAGGGTCGTCGCCGCTCAGGCCGCGGAACGCGTGCGCGTAGATCGGCACCTGGTGCAGCATGCGCGGGATCACGTGGTGGCCGAAGTCGCCGCCCTGGCCCTCGGGCATCGCGTTGTCCTCGCGCAGGCGCTTCACCAGCTCCTTGGTCTCGAACACGTAGATGCCCATCGACGCGTAGCAGAAGCCCGGCTCGCCGGGGATCTGCGGCGCGTTCTGCTTCGGCTTCTCCACGAAGCCGGTGATGCGACCGTCGGCGGCGACCTGCAGGATGCCGAAGCTCGGCGCCTCCTCGACCCGGATCTTCACCGCGCCGATGGTCAACGCCGCGCCGTGCTCGACGTGCTCGCGCAGCATGTCGCGGTAGTCCATCTGGTAGATGTGGTCGCCCGACAGCACGACGGTGTTCGGCGGCTGCCAGTCCTCGATCGAGTCCAGGTTGTGGAAGATCGCGTCGGCGGTGCCGCGGTACCACTTGCCGACCGAGACGTGGTGCGGCGGGCTGCAGGTGATCCACTGCTCGAGGCGCCGCGGCAGGAAGTTCCAGCCGAAGCGGATGTGCTCCTCCAGCGAGCGCGCCTGGTACTGCGTCAGCAGGTGGATGCGGCGCAGCCCCGAGTGGATGCAGTTGCTCAGCGTGAAGTCGATGATGCGATAGCAGCCACCGAACGGCACCGCGGGCTTGGCGCGGTGCAGTGTCAGCGGCTTCAGTCGGCTGCCCTCACCGCCGGCGAGGATGAAGACGAGGGTGTTCCTGAGGTCGAGATTGACCATGTGGTGGCCTCGGTGCCTTGAAGGGTCGACCGTTCCGGCGACAGGATGCACGTCGCGGTCGCGAAGCGACAGGGCTTGATGCCGAATCCTGCCGCGAAGGATCGTTGATACCGAGGGCATGCGACGTAGGCTGCGCGGCGTTCGTCGCCGTCCGCGACCGACTCCGCGATGCCACCTGCCCGTCCCGCTCCGAACGAACCGAACGCGCCTCCGCCGCCGGTGCCCGGCGACGCCGAGTGGCTGCTGACCGACGGTGCTGGTGGCTACGCGTGCGGTTCGGCCGACGGCCTGGCGCGCCGTCGCTACCACGGCCTGTGGGTCGCGCGGCCGGCCGGCTCGGCGCGGCGTCGCATGGTGGTCGCGGCCCTCGACGAGCGCATCGTGGTGGCGCCGGCAC
>CANGSN010000361.1 GCA_947455805.1 Planctomycetota bacterium | reverse complement strand
GCAGCCGCCGCCGCCGAGCGGGCCGTTCACGGCGACGGTGCCGGCCGGTTGGACGGCGAAGGCCGGCAGCAACAAGTTCCTGCACCACACCTTCGCCGGCGACGGCGAGGTCTACCTCGGCCAGCTCGGCGGTGGCCTGAAGGCGACGCTCGACATCTGGCGCGGCGAGATGGGCCAGGGCCCGATGAGCGATGCGGACTTCGCGGCGCTGACGAAGGTCGCGTTCCTGGGCGAGGACAGCGTGCTGCTCGACCTGGGCGGCGACTTCCGCAGCATGAGCGGCAAGCAGATCCAGGGTGCGCGCATGCTGGTCGCGGCGCGCAGCGAGGGGAACACGATCCTGTTCGCCAAGCTCGTCGGCGCCGCCGCCGAGGTGGAGAAGCAGCAGGACAGCTTCCGCGCATTCGGCGCGTCGGTGCGGAGGGCGCAATGAGCGACGGTACCTCGCAGACGTCGCCGGCCGGTGGGCCGCTGGCGCTGTTCGACCTGCTGGTCGTCCGGCCGCTCTCGTCGATGATCCTGTCGGTCGTGCTGGTCGTGCTGCTCGGACTGCTGACGTGGCTCGGCACGTTGGCGCAGATCGAAAGCAGCACCTATGCGGTGCAGCAGGAGTACTTCGAGTCCTGGTTCGTGGTCGCCAAGCTGCCGGTGTCGATCTGGGGCACGCACCTGTTCGACATGAAGGTGCCACTGCCGGGCGCCTACCCGGTGATGGGGCTCTTGTTCGTCAACCTGATGGTCGGCGGGCTCGTGCGCATGAAGTGGAACGTGCGCAACTGCGGCATCCTGATCACGCACCTCGGCATCGCACTGCTGCTGGTCGCCGGCTTCGTCAAGATGCACTACTCGTACGCCGGCAACCTGTCGCTGTACGAAGCGCCGCCGGCCGATGCGGCGGGGGCTCCGGGCCGCGTCTACCAGAGCTCGCGGTTCGTCAGCTTCCACGACTTCGAACTGGCGCTGCTGGTCGACAGGGGCGACCAGATCGAAGAACGCGTGGTGCCCGAGCAGGCGCTGTGGCCAGCGCGGCTGCCCGCGTCCAAGCTGCCGGAGGGGGCGATCAGCGGTCCCGGCAGGACGGTGACGCTCACGCCCGACGGCCTGCCGTTCACTCTCGAGGTGACCGACTTCGTCGACCATGCGCGGGCGCTGCCGAAGGGTCCGATGGTCAGCTCGCCGTGCGAGGTCGTCGACGGCAACGTGCTGCAGCCGCAGAGGTGGCCGCCGGGCCAGCAGCCGCGCAGCGAAGCCGAGATCGCCGGCTGCTACGTCAAGGTGGTGCCGAAGAACGGCGCGCCGATCCGCGGCATCGTCTGGGGTTTCCCGCGGCTGCCGTTCGACGAAGCGCGCTATCCGTTCGCTTTCACCGTCGACGGCGTGCGCTACGGCCTCGACCTGCGGCACGTGGTGCGCGAACTGCCGTTCGCGCTCAAGCTCGACAGGTTCCAGAAGCTCGACCACCCCGGCACGATGTCGCCGAAGGACTTCCGCAGCTACGTGAGCGTCATCGACGAGCGCGGCGAGCAGAAGGCCGAGATCTTCATGAACTATCCGCTGCGGCGCGACGGCTTCGTCGTCTACCAGACCAGCTGGGGACCGCAGCCGATGGGCGGGCCGCCGTGGTACTCGGTGTTCGAAGTGTCCTACAACCCGTCCGACATGTGGCCGATGCTCGCTTGCTTCGTCATTGCCGCCGGCCTGCTGATCCACTTCGTCATGAAGCTACGGCGCTTCCTCGATTCCTCGACCTACTCCACCCTGCAACGCGAGTGATGCCGATGACGACCACGAAAACCTGGTCCTGGTTGTGGATGTGCCTGCTGCTGGTGCTCGCCGGCTGCAGCCGCGCGGCGCCGAAGTTCGAGGGCGAACTGCTGCGTCGCGAGGCGTGGGATCCGGCGTTCGTAGCCGAGTTCGGCCGCACGATGGTGATGAACGAAGGCCGCGTGCAGCCGCTGTCGACGCTCGCCTCGTACACGCTCTACGCGGTGCACGGTCGCCGCGACGTGCAGTTCGAGACCGCGGACGGTCGCACGACCAAGCTGTCGCCGACCGAGTGGTTGCTCGACGCGTGGTGCTATCCCGACCAGGCCGCGCGCTACCCGTTGTTCCGCATCGAGAACGTCGGCGTCATGGACGCGCTGGGCATCCACCACGACGGGCAGGGCCAGCGCTTCGAGTACTTGTCCTACGCGCGCATGCTCGAGAGCGCCGACAAGCTGCAGACGCTGATCGAGAAGCTCGACGGCAAGTCCGAGCAGCAACGCTCGCCGGTCGAGCGCCACCTGATGCAGCATTGGCGCCAGCTGATCGTCTACCACCGCATGCACCAGCTGGTCGCAGCACTGCAGGTGCCGATCCAGCTCGAAGGCGACGAACTGAAGAAGCTGTTCGGCGGCCGCGATCGCATCGCGTTGACCGACGTTTTGCGCAGCATCGGCTCGTTCCGCGACTACGTGCGCGGGGTCGGTGAGGACTTCGCCGCCGCGAAGCACGGCAACCTCGGCCAGGTGCTCGCCTTCCTGGAGGAAGCGTCGCGCACGCCGCCGGGAGCGTTGCTGCTGCCGCCGACGCAAGCGGAAGGGCTGACGTGGCACAGCTACGGCGAGGTGATCGGCGGGGCCATGACCGGCCGCATGCCGATCGACGGCTCCTACGTGGCGCTGCTCGCCCACATGGAGGCGGGCCTGCAGGCCGAGGCGCTCGGCGATCGCCAGCGCCACCTGCTCGAGTACCAGCGCGCGGTCGCGAACGCCGCGAAGGGGCGCGCCGGTACCGACACGGTTGCGACCGAGGCCTACTACTACGCCGCCAACTGGCACTTCCATGCGATGATGACGTTCGTGCTCGGCTTCCTGCTGGCCTGCGTCTGCTGGGCGCTGCCGAAGAGCCGGCTGCTGTGGACGGCGAGTGCCGTGACCACCGTGCTCGGCATCGTGATGCTGGTGATCGACGTCTGGATCCGCTGCCTCGTCACCGGGCATCCGCCGATTGCGCGCCTCTACGACACGTTCCTGTTCATCGGCGGCGTCGCGGCGATCACGATGATCGTCGCCGAGTTCTTCCTGCCGCGGCGCATCCTGCTGGCGCTGGCTCCATTCCTCGGCGCCATGCTGATCTTCCTCGCGCGCCTGTTCGAGGTCGCCGACGGCCAGGACACGATGAAGCCGCTGCAGGCCGTGCTGCTCAGCAACTTCTGGCTCGGCATCCACGTGCCGACGATGAACATCGGCTACGGCGCTGGCCTCGTCGCGGCCGTGGTTGGCATGGCCTGGATCACCGTCCGCCTGTTCGGCCTCGACCGCAGCCCCGACCTGTCGCTGCTGAAGGTGCTGGCCAAGGTCACCTACGGCGTCACCTGCTTCAGTCTCGCCACTGGCGTCGTCGGCACGATCCTCGGCGGCGTCTGGGCGAACGACTCGTGGGGCCGCTTCTGGGGCTGGGATCCGAAGGAGAACGGTGCCTTGCTGATCTGCCTGTCGCAGATCGCGCTGCTGCACGCCCGCATGTCTGGCCTCGTGCGCGACGCCGGCCTCGTGCTGTGGTCGGTGTTCACCGGCATGATCGTCGTGTTCTCGTGGTTCCACACGAACTTGTTCAGCATCGGTCTGCATGCCTACGGGTTCTCCGACGCGCTGCACGCCGGTGTGTGGATCAGTTACACGATCCTGTTTTCGTTCCTGGTTCTCGGCGCGATCGACCTGATCGCGCGGCCGAACGTGGCGCCAGCACCGCAGGAATTGGCGGACGTGCCGCCGCTGCCGACGCGCTGAGCCTGCTCGCCCTTCGGGCGACCAGGCTCAGCGATGGCCCGGATGCCGAAACGCGGGGCCCATCGACTGCGAGACCAACGCGCTCGGCCCCGCTGCGTCGTCGCCTTGGAGGCGCGAGCGCGCTGCGGCCTCAGACGGCGGCGCCGGCCGCGCGCAGCGTGTTGCGCAGCAGCATG
>CANGSN010000360.1 GCA_947455805.1 Planctomycetota bacterium | reverse complement strand
GTCGACGACGCGCGGCGGCGTCGGTCGCCGGTGCAAGCCACAGGCGCGCGGCAGCGGGTCGTCGCGGCGGGCGCCGAGCAAGCGTTGGCCCAGCTTGCTGCGGCCGGTTTCCAGGTGCAGCGGCGAACCGTCAATGGCATGGGCGGGTCGGATTGTGATGCGGTCGAGCGATACAGAAAGGCGCCACTTCGCCGTCGGGTTTTCGTCGCTACGCAGCAGTCCGAAACGGCTCGCCGACGCCTCCAACTCGCCGCGACGCGGGGCGCCATCGAGGGTTACTTCGCCTTCTTGCCAGCTAGGACGCATGCACGATTCGTTCGGTCCAACGACTCGCCGGACCAGCGAACAGAATGACGCACCGCACCGTCCAATGCCATGGTGCTGCCCGCTGCCGACTGCATCGTCCAGGGACTGCCTGGATTGCCGCCGGCAGCCCTGTGCCTAGGGCAAGTGCTAGACTTTCGCAGATCGTGATTGCCGTGCCTTCCCAGGGTATTGCGACACGGTCGTCCTCCTACAGCAACCCTCCCTCCCGTCCATGCGGCGCCTGCACCTCAAGCTCTTCTACCTCCGTACCCGCCTGAAGCGTGAAGCCCAGGGCGTGACCGCCAAGATCCTCGGCGTTCGGCCGGCGACCATGTCGCACCTGGAGCAAGGGCGCTCGCTGCCCACGCTGCCGATGCTGCTCGCCCTCTGCAAGCACTACGACGTCACCCCGACCTACCTGCTCGACGACGAGCGGCCGATCGACCCGACGGGTCGCGACCGCTGGTCGGAACGCGACGGCGTGGTCGCCCGCGGCAACTGGCTCGAGGTCCCGGAGGGTGCGATGGTCACGACCCACGACGGCGTGCGCCTCGTCGCCGTGCAGCCGGGCTCGCGCTTCTACGATGCGAGCGCCCAGGCGCAGCGCATGACCTGCCCGAACGCCGCCGCGGCCAAGGACCTGGAGGCGTCGCTGCAGCAGGGTGGCAAGCAGCGCGATCGCGAACTCGAGGACACGCTGTCGCGCGAACTGCTCGGCCAGCGCAAGCCGCGCAACAAGCCGGTCGCGAAGAGCGTGCTGAAGTCGGCGATGGCGCAGATGGCGCAGGGCTGATCCCGGCCCTGCCGTAGCGCGCGGCTTTGCCCGCGCGGTTGCTCAGCCCCGCAGCGGCAACCGTTGCCGCCAGCCGTCGCGCAGCCCCCGCAGGTAGGGGCCGAGAAAGCGGCCCGAGCGGCTGTGCAAGAGTCCGGCGATCGGCTTCAGCAGCCACGCCACCGCCAGGAACACGGCCCGCTGCAGCGGTCGCAGCCGGCGTCGCGCCAGCAGCACCTTGGCGCGCGACAGCCAGTAGAGGCGGCCGGCGTTCAGTTCGCCGAGCACCCGTTCGCCGGGCTGGCTGCCGCCGCCGTCGTGGTTGGCGACTGCCTTCTGCGTGACCCACAGCTCGCGGCCGCGCGCCTCGACTTCGCGGCACAGGTCGGCATCCTCGCAGTAGAGGAAGTAGTCCTCGTCGAAACGCAGGCCGGCACGCAGCAGGTCGCCGGCCAGCAGCATGCAGCAGCCGGTGACGAAGCCGGCGCGATGCTCGCTGGCGCCGGCGGGCGGTGGCCGGTGGAAGCCGCTCAGCGTCCACGCCGGCCAACGGCCGTTGCCGTACCAAGGGGAGCCGTCGGACTTGTCGATGCGACAACCGACGAGGCCAGCCCGGGCGTGGCGGCGCGCCGTCGCCCGCATCTCGGCCAGCGAGCCGGGCGTCAGCGTGGCGTCGGGATTCAGCAGCAGCACGTGCGCGAGCTGTGGCCAGCGCTGCAGCGCCAGGTCGATGCCGCGATTGCAGCCGGCGCCGAAGCCGCCGTTCCGATCGGCGTGCAACACGACGACGTCGGCGAGGCCGGCGAACGCCGTGTCCAGCGAGGGGCCGGAACCGTCGGGTGAAGCGTTGTCGACGACGACGATGCGCGGCGGTGGTTGCTGGGCGCGCAGGGACTGCACGCAGCGCACGGTCGCCGCGGCGTCGACGTAGTGTACGACGACGGCGACGCACTGCGCGTCGAGGTCGATGGCGTTCACACCGGTTGCGGGCGTCGGCACGTCGCCTCCGTTGCGCCGGGTGGTGCGCTGGCCGTGGTCGGAGCGGCCGGCGGCAGTGGTCGCAACGGCAGGCGCGGTGTGCGCCACAGGCCCTTGCCGATGCCGACCAGGGTGCCGCCGAGGTGTTTGCCGAAGCAGCGCAGTGCCGCCGCGAGGCCGAGCTTGCCCCGCCACCACCAGGCGAGGAAGCGCAGCAGCTTCGGCACCTGCATGGCGACGCCGCCGAACACGCCGCGCAGCGCACCGCCGTGGCGGCACGCATAGTAGAGGTTGTCTCTCGCGACCACGAACCAGGCGCGGTCCTCGAGCGTCCGGCGGTAGGGGCCCGGCGACGACTCGTGCGTCACGCGCGCCAGCTCGCAGTAGCGGAACGCGGCCGGGTCGCGGCCGACGTGCGCGAACAGCCGCGCGGTGACGTCCATGTCGTCCGGCTGGTACGAGAGGTTCTCGTCGAAGCCGCCGCAGGCGAACAGCGCGCGGCGGCGCAGCGCGAGATTGCAGCCGGAGAAGCTCGGCGCGAAGCCGGCGGGCAGCGGCTGGCCGGCGGCGAGCGGCACCAGGCGCCCGATCGGCGACGACGCGAGGCGTTCGCACTGCAGCGAGCCGTCGCCGCGCTGCACCGGACCGCTGGCGGCGACCACGCGTTCGTCGGCGAACGCGCGCCACAGCTGCGACAGCCAGCCGGCGTGCGGCCACGCGTCGTCGTCGAGGTAGACGACCACCTCGCCGCGCGCGGCGCGGGCGCCGAGGTTGCGCTGCACGCTGATGTGCCGCCGTTCCGCCGTGTGCACCTGCACCTCCGGGAACTCGGCGCGCACCATCGCCATCGCCGCCTCGTCGTGCGGTGCGTGCACGGTGTGGAACTCGGTGCGCGGCGCGTCCGCTTCGCGCAGGTGCGCGCGCAGGCTGGCGAGGCAGCGGCGCAGGTCGACCAGCCGGTCGGACGTCACCACGACGATCGAGACCTGCGGGTCCATGGTGGCCTTCAGGTCATCGCCTTGCGCGTGACGTACATGCTGTCGACGTAGCGACCGTCGACCCAGTTGCGATCGGCTTCGATCCGTTCCTGCACCACGCGCCGCGGGCCCTGGTGTACCGGGTGCACGACGTCGTGCAGCACCAGGTAGCCACCGGGTCGGATGCGCGGCGCCCAGTCCTCGAAGTCCTGGCGCACCGCGTCGTAGCTGTGGTCGCCGTCGAGGAACAGCAGATCGATCGGCTCGCGCCACTGCTGCGCGTGCTCGTGGCTGTAGCCCGGCTTCACGTCGATCAGTTCGCGCAGGCCCGCTGCGCGCAGGTTCGCTTCGAACGTCTGCCGCAGCGCACCGCCGACCTGTTCGGCGCGCTGGCCGTAGGTCGGCGCACTGGCGTCGTCACCGGAGGCGTCGAACGGATCGATGCAGCACAGCCGTGGGTGGAACTTGCCGGCGAGGCCGCGCGCGAGGCACACGCTGCTCTTGCCTTGCCAGCAGCCGATCTCGACGGCCAGCGGTTTCTCGTGCGGCAGTCCGCGCGACAGTTCGTACAGCGCGATCGCTTCGTCGACGCTGAGCCAGCCGTCGATCGATGCGTACGGCAGCAGCGGTTTGTAGCGGAGGCCGCGCAGCAGCAGCTTGGCGCGGGTGCCGATTCGCCAGGGTTTCTTCGCCATCGCCCTTCGTATCGGCGGTTCCGGCGAACGGATTGAGCGCGCCTCCGCGCGCTTCAGGCGCCGTAGCCGCTGGCGGTTGCGAGGCCGTCGCCGAGCCGCGTCCAGCGCCCGCGCAGTTCGAAGCGCCACAGCACCAGCGCGAACGCGCCACCGCCGGCTGCGAGCTGCAGCGGCAGTTGCAGCGCGCCATCGCACAGCAGGGCCGGCAGCGCCGTGCTCGCC
>CANGSN010000359.1 GCA_947455805.1 Planctomycetota bacterium | reverse complement strand
GGCACCTCGACCAGCTTCAGGCCGGCCTGGTGGGCCAGGATCATGATCTCGCTGTCCCAGAACCACGCCTTGTCGCGCGTCTGCGCGACGACGTCGGTGATGGGGTCGCGGCGGAAGAACTTGAAGCCGGTCTCCGGGTCCTTGAACGGAACGTCGAAGCACCAGCCGAACAGCTTGCGGTAGCCGCTGCTGAGGACATGGCGCAGCAGCGCCGTCGGCCGCCAGCCGACGGCGTAGTTGCGGAAGGCGGTGGCGCCGTCGGCGCCCTGGTCGATGGCGGCGATCACCGACGGCAGGAAGCGGCAGTGCACCTCGAGGTCGATGTCGAGGAAGCCGACGATCCTGCCCTTGGCCAGCAGGAAGCCCTCGGTCACGGTGCCGCCGCGGCCGACGTTCCGTTCGTGGAACACGGCGCGGCGATTCTCGTGCCCCTGCACCAGTTCGCGGATCACGTCGGCCGTGCGGTCCTTGCCCTTGTCTTCGATGAAGATCAGTTCGTACGGGCGGCCCATCGCCTCAAGCGTCGCCGTCAGCTGCTGCACGGAGTCGGCGAGATGGCCTTCCTCCATGTAGCAGGCGATGACGACGGAGATGTCGACGGGCTGGCTGGACGACGGCGGGCTCACTGCAGGATGCGGACCTTGTGCACGGTGATGCCGACGAACTCGGCCTTGGCGAGTACCTGCACGCGCGGGTTCTTCAGCAAGGTCTCGACCGTGCTGTCGACCGACGGGTGCGGGTGCCAGTGGTCGCGCACGAGGTAGCAGACGTCATCGGCGTTGCGCTCCCGCAACTGCAGTTGGCCCGGGTCGCCGGCGCTGCGGTAGACGCGCAGGCGGCTGCCGGCGAGCAGCGCGTCTTTGTGCGCGGCGAAGCGGCGGAAGGTGTCCTCGGCGAGGCCGCCGAGCCAGCTGCCGAAGCGCTTGCCGACGCTCTGGCCGAGCTGTGCTGGATCGCGCGGCAGCGCCAGGTTCTTCACGTCCTGGATGCGCGGGTCGTAGTAGCACAGCGGGCGCGCGTTCGGCGTCGGCGTGAAGACGGCGCGGCCCGCACCGCCGTTCTCGATCTCCTGGCCGAGCCACTGCGCCGCACCCCGCCAGTCGCAGTTCGGCTTGTAGACCAGCCAATGCTGTTCGTGGTGGAGGAACAGGCTCGCCAGTGCTGCGGTCGCGAGCGCCAGCGTGGCGCCGCCGGCGAGCCGTTGCCCGCGCCGCGGCAGCGACGCGAGGCCGGCGCCGGCGAGCAGCAGCACGAACGGCAGCGCCGGGATGACGCTGCGCTCCATGTAGGTGCGGCCGTAGCCGAGCGCCACCAGCGCCAGCAGGAACAGCGGCAACAGCAACAGGCCGATCGGCACCAGCAGCGCACGCATGCGGTCGTTCGCCCGCAGCACCGCGGCGAGGCCGAGCAGCAGCAGCAAGGCGCCGAGACCCTCCAGGGCCCACGCCGCAGCACGCCAGCCGCCGCCGAGTGGCGCCATGGTGTCGCCGGCCCAGCACCAGCCGAGCACCAAGTGGCCGAGTTCGCCGACCGTCAGCGTGCGCAGGTAGTCCTGCTGCGTCTCGAACTGGCCGAGCGCCTGCTTGCCGAGCACGAAGACGCCGAGCAGCAGCACCAGCACGCCGTGCCACAGCACCAGCCGCCGCGCCATCGGCGTGAAGCCGCGCGCCAGCACCGGCGCCAACGCCGCCAGCGCGACGACGACGATCGCCAGGTAGTAGTGCAGGCCGAGCATCGTCGCGGCATTCAGCACGTGCAGCCACCACAACGCGCGGCCGCGCGGGTGCCGTTCGTCGCACAGCCGCTCGGTGGTGCCGAACGCCAGCAGCGTCAGCAGCATCATCGGCGCGTAGAGGCGGGCTTCGACCGAATACCAGACGTGCACGGGTGACAGCGCCAGCAGCAGGGCGCCCCAGCGCGCGGCGGCGTCGCCGACGAGGCGGTGGCCGGTCCACCAGAGCGCTGGGATCGACAGCAGGCCGGCCAGCAGAGCCGGCAGGCGCAGCGCCAGTTCGCCGTCGCCGAACAGCCGCGCCCAGAAGTGCATGAATCCGACGAACAGCGGCGGGTGGATGTCGACGTAGAGCGTTGCCAGCAACTGCTCGGTGGTGCCGATGCGCTGGCCCGACATGCAGACTTCGTCGAACCACAGGCTCTTGCCCAGCAGCGGCCAGCGCAGCGCTGCGGCGACGACGACGCACAGCAGCAGATACGTTCCTGCGCGCAGGAATGCGGCAGGGGCCGCGGGGGCTAGTGGCTTGGTTCCCATTCCGTTTCGGGGTGGCGAATCCTAGCGGCCAGTCGGCGTGGATGCTCGCGGGCTATGGCGCCCCCCCCGATGGTCATCGGTCGCAGCGACGGTTGGTCGACAGCGTGGTGTCGCAGCTTGGGACGAAGCGTGCGCAGCTGGTGCAGCCGCTCAACGACCCTGCGCGCGCCGCACCCAGGTCGGATAGCCGCGGTCGAAGCGGAACGTCGGCAGCCGCCGACTCCGGTGCGTCGGCACGAACGCGGTCGGTCCGCTCCGGGGATCACCGTCCAGGGTGCCGGCCTCGAGCAGCACCGGGAACTCCGGCACGCGGTCGATCGTGGTCGGGATCACCAGCGCGTCGCCGACGTAGACCTCGGCGCGGGCTATGCGGCCGCCGCGCAGCGAGTCCGGCGAAGCGGTGAACCACGTGCGCACGTCGAACGTGCCGGCGCTCGCACCCGGCGCGCCGTGGTCGCTGCAGATCGACGTCAGGTAGCCGTTCGCGGTGAACAACGTCAGCCGCAGGAACGGCGGCACGACCCCTGGGAACCGCAGCTGCGGGGCGGCCGTGCCGTCGAGCAGCGCGTGCAGCACCGGCGAGCCGAGGTCGAACACGCCGTCGCGGTCGCCGGTGATCGGCAGGTCGGGCAACGACGGTGCGTCCGGGGCGCGGCCGAGGGCGGTCGGGTCGGCGAAGAACCACGTCGAGCCGAGCGGCAGCGCGAACGGTGGTTCGTCGGGCGCGTGCAAGCGGAACACCTCCGGGATCTCCGCCAGCGGCCGCAGCGCGAACAGGCGGGCGCGGTCGTCGCCGAACGGCGGCGCCAGCAATCGGTCGATGCCGAAGTGCAGCATGACCGTCGTGCCGAGGGCGTTGGCGTGCGGCAGGCCGGCGACGAACAGCGGCGACGGCGCACCGTCGGCGACTTCGCGCAGCAGCGCCCGGTGCAGCGTGCGCGACGTCGTGTCGGCCTCGTGCTGCGCACTGCGCACCAGCACGAACGGCGTCGCCAGCGCCAGCAGCAGTGGCAGCAGCAGCCAGCGGCCGCCGACCACCAGCACGCCGCACAGCGCTGCACTGCCGACGTAGTAGTAGCGCAGGTTGTGCGGGTTGTCGGCGCCGGCGAGGAACATCACGACCGGGGCCAGCAGCAGCAGGAACACCGCGGCGGCGACGGCGGCGAGCTTCGGCGCGCGCCGCACGCCGAGCAACAGGCCGGCGAGCGGCGGCAGTGCTGCGGCGGCATGCAGCAGCCCAGGCG
This sequence comes from Planctomycetota bacterium, assembly GCA_947455805.1. Lineage (GTDB taxonomy): Bacteria > Planctomycetota > UBA1135 > UBA1135 > UBA2386 > UBA2386. The sequence goes on along the minus strand of CANGSN010000359.1, from coordinate 444 downwards.
ACAGCAGTACGTTCGCCGGCAGTGGCCCCGACCAGCGCAGCGGCACCAGCAGGTCGGCGAGCACGTGGCCGAGGCCCGGCAGTGTCGCCGCGGTCCAGAAGTCGGCGGCGGCGTAGCCACCGAAGCGACCGAGTGCGAACCAGCGCAGCGGCAGGTAGAGCGCGAACACGAGCCACGGCACCGCGGTCGCGACGAACGCCTCTTGCACGCGCGTTGGCAGCGGTGCGTCGGCACGCCGCGCGAAGGCGAGCAGCGTCAGTAGCGGCGGCAGCACGAACGCCAGTTCCTTGCTGGCCAGCGCCGCGGCGGTGCACAGCGCGACCGCCAGCGAGCGTCGCGGCTCGCCGCGCACCGCGCGTTCGTCGCTGCGCAGCCACGTCCATGCGGCGGCCAGCAGCCAGACCGCGGCGTGGCTGTCGACGCGCCCGACGCCCCAGGCGAGAG
>CANGSN010000358.1 GCA_947455805.1 Planctomycetota bacterium | reverse complement strand
CGAAACCGACCTGGCGGCCCGGCTCGGGGCGGCGGCGGCGCGCCGCTTCGACGCCGAGTTCGATGCGCAGGTCACCGAGGCATCCCTGCACCAGCGCATCGGCGCGCTGTTGGACGCCGGCGAGCGCCAGCCCTGACGGGGGATCCGCCGGCGCGGGGTTCTTCCGGCTTCCGCCGGCTCCGCTGCGTGGTTATGGTCCGGCCGAACTCTGCGAGGAACGGTCATGGTCCCTGTGCTCTCATCTCCGCTGGTCTCCTGGCGCCGCCTCGCGGTCGGCGCGCTGCTGCTCGTCACCGCCTGCCAGACGGCGCCGCCGGTGACCGTCGACGCCAAGTTCACCGCAGCCCCGGCGCTCTCGGCCCCCGACGACCGCAAGACCGCCGTCGTCGCCGTGCTGCCGGTCGAGGACGGCACCCCGAACGCCGGCGCCGCCCGCCTGCTGACGATGATGCGCCAGGAACTGGAGCGGCAGCTGATCGACCGCCTCTACTCGCCGTTGACCTCGCAGACGGTCGACGCGGCGCTGCGCGGCACCGGCAAGCCGGCGCCGACCGAGTCGCTGCTGGCGCCGGCCAACCTGCAGAAGATGGCCGGCCACGCCCACGAGGACGCCGTGTTCGCCATGCGCATCGTGCGCTGGGACGAGACCCGCATCGCCACCACCAGCCGGGTGCAGTTCCAGTTCCAGGCGGCCATGGTCGGGCGCGACGGCGTGCCATTGTGGAACGGCACGATCCAGGGCGAGGTCAAGGCCGGTGGGGCTGGGCCAGCGCCGCTCGACAACGACGGCAAGGCCCGCAGCTGCGCCTCGCTGGCGATCACCGAGATGCTGCAGCGCCTGCCGCGTCGCACGGTCCGCTGAACGGCCGTTCCGCGACCTTCGCTCGCCCCCGGCGACGGCCCCGCGTGCGGCCCCATGGGCAGCCGCGCTGCCCGACTTTGCCGTCCTGGCTATTGCGACCGACTGTGGCCGCTCGCTAACCTCCCCACCCTTTTCCACAACCACGTGCCCAGGATGGGCCGACCTCGCCGCCGGAAACCCTGTTCGGGTGGCCTGGTCAGAATCGAAGAAAGGAACCAGGGATGACCATCTCCGCCGAAACCAAGAAGAAAGTCATTGCCGAGAACCGGCGTCACCCGACCGACAGCGGCTCCCCGGAGGTCCAGATCTCCGTGCTGACCGCCCAGATCGTCGAGCTCACCGAGCACATGCAGCGGCACCCGAAGGACTACCACAGCCGGCACGGCCTGCTGCTGAAGGTCAACCGCCGCAACAAGCTGATCACCTACATGCGCCGCACGAATGCGGCTGGCTACGAGCAACTCGCGGCCAAGCTCGGTCTGCGCAAGTGACCCAGGCGACGAAGTGAGTAGGGCGCCGAGGCACGACGGGACGACCAGGGCAGATTGGCCCGGTCGTCGCCCGGCCTCGCAGATGCAGGTTCTCGCCCCCGTTACGCCACCGCGGCGCCGGTGCACGTGCACTGGCGCCCCTCGCCGCTCCCGCGTCGCCGATCGTGGATCCGCGACACCGGGGACGGCGCTCCCGACCAGGCGCAACGTGCGCCAGGTCACCCGGCGGGTCGATCCCGCCAACGCTCCGACGGCTTGGGCCCCATGTGGGGGCGGCCGGCGGCCAGCGACGAAGCTACGAAAGTGAGTGAAAGGAAACGTCTGAACATGGCTAGCAAGAAGAAGGCAGAGGATTCGAACCCGACCCAACCGAAGGCCCCGCGCAGCAAGAAGCCGGCGGCACCGCGCGACACCGGTCGCAGCAAGCAGGACAAGCCCGAGGCGGGCAAGGCCGAAGCCGCGAGCAGCGCCCCGGCCGTGAAGGCGCCGACCGGCAAGGTCGTCGTCGAGCGCACGATCGGCGGCCGCACGCTGACGCTCGAGACCGGCCGCATGGCCAAGCTGTCCGACGGCGCCGTCGTCGCCCGCTATGGCGACACCATGGTGCTGGCGACGGTGAACAGCCAGAAGGCGATGGACGGCATCGACTTCTTCCCGCTGACCGTCGACTACCGCGAGAAGACCTCGGCGATCGGCGTGATCCCGGGCGGCTTCTTCAAGCGCGAAGGCCGGCCGTCGACGAAGGAGATCCTCGCCTGCCGCATCATCGACCGCTCGATCCGCCCGATGTTCCCGGACGGCTTCAAGCGCGAGGTGCAGGTGCTGTCGCAGGTGATGTCGGCCGATCGTGAGAACGATCCCGATGTGCTGGCGGCGATCGCCAGCTTCGCCGCGCTGGCGGTCAGCTCGGTGCCGAACGGCCGCACGCTCGGCATGGTCCGCATCGGCTGCGTCGACGACAAGCTGGTCGTCAACCCGCTGTGGAGCCAGCTGCAGAGCGAGAACAACAAGCTCAACCTGACGGTCGCCGGCCACGCCGACGCGGTCGCGATGGTCGAAGCCGGCGCCAAGGAAGTCAGCGAAGAGATGATGCTCGAGGCGCTCGAGCTGGCGCACGAGAACTGCAAGGTCATCGCCGAGATGATCGACGAGCTGGCCGCGAAGGCCGGCAAGACGAAGATGGCGTTCACGCCGCCTGCGCACGATCCGGAACTGGTCGCCGCGATCGAGGACGAGTTCGGCAGCGAGCTGCGCAAGGCGCCGCTGACGATCGGCACGAAGCAGACGCGCAGCGCTGCGATCAAGGCCGCCAAGGAGAAGGCGCAGAAGAAGTTCCACGCGCCGCACGGCGCCAGCGAGTCGGAGCAGAAGGCGTGGAGCGCCAAGGTGTCGGAGATCCTCGGCGACATCGTCAAGGACGCCGAACGCCAGTCGATCCTGAAGGGCACGCGCGCCGACGGCCGCGACCACACGACGGTCCGTCCGATCACGATCGAGGTCGGCGTGCTGCCGCGCGTGCACGGCTCGGTGCTGTTCACCCGCGGCGAGACGCAGGCGCTCGGCGTCGTCACCCTCGGTGGCACCGACGACCAGCAGATCATCGACGGCCTGATGCCGGAGCCGCGCAAGCGCTTCCTGCTGCACTACAACTTCCCGCCGTTCTCGGTCGGTGAAGTGAAGCGCGTCGGCACGCCGGGTCGCCGCGAGATCGGCCACGGTGCGTTGGCCGAACGCGGCCTCGAGAGCGTGTTGCCGTCGCGCGAGGAGTTCCCCTACACGATCCGCATCACCAGCGAGATCCTCGAGTCGAACGGCAGCTCGTCGATGGCGACGGCCTGCTCCGGCACGCTGGCGATGATGGACGCGGGCGTGCCCATCAAGCAGCCGGTCGCGGGCATCGCGATGGGCCTCGTGATGGAGGGCAAGAAGTACGCGATCCTGACCGACATCCTCGGCAGCGAAGACGCGTGCGGCGACATGGACTTCAAGGTCGTCGGCACCGGCCGTGGCATCACGGCGCTGCAGATGGACATCAAGTGCGAGGGCCTGACGCGCGCCATCATGGCGGAAGCGCTCGAGCAGGCGAAGCAGGGCCGCCTGCACGTGCTGCGCGAGATGCTGAAGTCGCTCGCCAAGCCGCGTCAGCAGCTGAGCCCGAACGCGCCGCGCCTCGAGTCGCTGCAGGTGCCGAACGAGAAGATCGGCCTGATCATCGGCCCGGGTGGCAAGAACATCCGCGCGATGCAGGAGAACTTCGAGTGCAAGATCTCGATCGAGGACGGTGGCCTGTGCACCGTCACCGGCACCAACTCCGAGAAGGTGATGGCCTGCGTCGCACACATCAAGTCGATGACGGCCGAGGTCGAACTCGGCGGGCTCTACGAGGGCCGCGTCACGGCGATCAAGGAGTTCGGCGCGTTCGTCGAGATCCTGCCGGGCCAGGAAGGCCTGGTGCACGTCTCGGAGCTGTCGGACGGCTTCATCCGCACCGTGACCGACGTCGTGCGCATCGGCGACACGCTGAAGGTCAAGGTCATCGCGATCGACGACTTCGGCAAGGTCAAGCTGAGCCGCAAGGCCGTGATCCTGGCCGAGCGCGGTGGTG
>CANGSN010000357.1 GCA_947455805.1 Planctomycetota bacterium | reverse complement strand
GGATCATGGTCGCACCTCGGCTTGGGAAGCGGCGGCGCGTGCCGACAGCGGTCCTCACCGCTGCGGCGCGCGCCGCCAGGTCAGGGCCAATCGGTCAGGCCTGCGGCGCGCAGGGCACCGTCTTCAGTTGCCGGACGGTGCCGGCGTTCTGCGTGCCGGTGACGACGCACTCGAGCCCGAGCGGGATGAACACGAAGTAGCTGCGCTCGCAGCGGAACGTGATCATCGTGATCGGGACCTGCCCGGTCTCCTCGACCATGGTCCGGTTCTTCGACGGACCGGCCTGGTCGTGCGGCGGGATGAACACCGCGAACGTCGGGCAGGCGACGGCCTTGGTCGTCACCGTCACGCCCGCGATCTGGTACTCGATGCCGGTGCAGGGGCCGGGCGGACCGTTGGTGACCGACGCCGGCTGCGCGACCGCCATCTCGCGCGGGCAATCGTCGCCCTGCTGGGCGGCGACCGGGCCGAGGAACGTCGCTGCCAGCAGCAGCGAACGGGAAACATGCAGGCTCATGCGGACTCTCCTTCTCGTGATGCGGGTCGGAACGGGACGGCGCGACCCACGACCCGCGACAGGCCGCGCCATGCCCTTCAGTGACCGCTCGCGCCTCCGCGGTCGCACTCTGTCGAGAAAAATCCCGCAGCGCCGCCGCCAGCCGGAACGCGACCTCTCCGTTCGCGGCGCGAATCCGCGCCCGCCTCGCCTGCGTCAGCTCCCCTGCAGCTCGCGCCAGGCGGCGGCGATGCCGCGATCGACGCTGCCCGCCTGCCAGCCCAGTTCGTGCTTCGCCTTGTCGCTGCAGAACCACTGGAAGCGGCCGGCCAACTGCAGCACTTCGCTGGTCAACGGCGGCTTGCTGCCGAACCAGCGTTCCTTGCCGTGCAGCAGCGAGGCGGCGATGCGCAGGAAGAACGCGGGCACGGTGAAGCGCGGCGCGCTGCCGCCGACGACCTTGGCGATGCGGGCCAGCAGCTCGCGGCCGGTCAAGTTCTCGCCGCCGAGCAGGTAGCGTTCGCCGCGTCGCCCGTGCTGCAGCGCTGCGAGCATGCCGTCGCAGACGTCGCCGACCTCGGCGACGTTCGAGCCGCCGGGCGGCGCCACGCGGACCTTGCCGGCGAACACCGCGCCGAGCAGCGAGCCGTCGCCCTTGCGGCGGTCGCCGGGTCCGTACATCGACGGCGGATTGACGATCACCGCGTCGAGGCCGCGCTTCACCTCGGCGAGCACCGCGCGTTCGCCGGCGAACTTGCTGTCGCAGTAGCCGATGCGCAGCGGCCCGAAGTTGTAGGCGGCGCGTTCGTCGAGTCGCTCCGGCCGGTCGCGGTAGGCGACCGCGGCGATCGTCGACACGTGCAGCATGCGGCGCACAGAGGCCTGGCGCGCGGCGGCGGCGAGCTCGGCGGTGGCCTGCGCGTTGGCGGTGAACATCGCGGCGCGGTCCTCGCGGCGGAACGACACCAGCGCGGCGAGGTGCACGACGACCTCGGCGCCGTGGCAACCGCGCTGCAGTGCTCCGACTTCGCCCAGGCGCCCTTCGACGCGCTCGTGCGCGATGCCGGCGAGGTGCGGCAGCTCCTGACCACGGCGGACCAGCACCCGCAGCGTGTGCGTCCTGGCGAGACGTGGAGCGAGGTGGCGGCCGACGAAGCCGCTGGCGCCGGTCAGGAAGCAGAGCGGGGGCACGTGCGCAGGCTAGCAGTTCGGCCGTCGACGAGAACGCGCGATCACGCGTCGGCGATCACCGACAGCACGAACGCCACGACGGCGCAGCCGAGCGCCAGTTCGCGTTCGTCGACGGCGGCCAGGTCGTCGACCGCGGTGTGGTGGAAGTTGAAGTAGCGCTGGCTGGCGACGACGAGGCCGTAGCAGGGCACGCCGGCGGCGTGCAGCGGGCCGATGTCGGCGCCGCAGCCGCCCGCACCGGGCAGAAAGGTGCCGGCGCCGAGGTCCTGCAGCGGCAGCAGGCGCTGCTTCAGCGCTGCCGCCGCGTCGTCGCGCAGCGACGTCATGATGCCGGTCGGCGCGAAGCCGCCGCTGTCGCTCTCGAGCGCGCCGACGTGGTTCTGCAACTCGTCGCGGTGGGCTTCGGCGTAGGCCTTGGCGCCGCGCAGGCCGTTCTCCTCGTTGGCGAACAGCACCACGCGGATGGTGCAGCGCGGGCGGATGCCGCAGGCCTGCAGCAGGCGAACGGCTTCGAGCGCGTGGACGCAGCCGGCGCCGTCGTCGTGCGCGCCGCGGCCGAGGTCCCAGGCGTCGAGGTGGCCGCCGACGACGACGATGCGCTCGGGGGTGACGCTGCCCGGCAGTTCGCCGACGACGTTGGCACCTTCGACGTCCGCATGCTGGCGGCAGCCGAGCGTCAGCCGGACGCGCACGGGGCCGTTCTGCAGCGCCTTGCCGAGGCGCTCGGCGTCGAGCGTCGCGATGGCCGCGGCGGGCACCGGCGGCACGTTCGCGTCGTAGTGCATCGCGCCGGTGTGCGGATGCTCGTCGATCGCCGTCGTCATCGAGCGCACCAGCGCGGCGACCGCGCCGACCTTGCCGGCCTCGATCGCGCCGTTGCTGCGCTGCGGCACCGCTTCGCCGTAGGCCTGGCCGACGGCGCGCAGTGCGCGCGGCATCGGGCGGTTGAAGAACACGATCTTGCCGCGGGCCGCGTCGCCGAGCGCCTGCAGTTGTTCGAACGAACGCACCTCGACGACCTCGGCCTCGAGGCCATCGGCGGCTGTGCCGATGCTGCCGCCGAGCGCGGTGATGCGCAGCGGTGCCGGATCGCCGACCAGCGTCGCGGTCTCGACGCCGCGCTCCCAGTGCGGCACGAGGCACGGCTCGGCGCGCACGTTCTGCAGCCCGAGTTCCTGCATCGTGCGCAGGCCCCAGGCGACGGCGTCGGCGCTGCCCGGCGAACCGGACAAGCGCTTCGGTGCCGCGTCGCACAGGCTCGCGAGCATGGCGATCGCGCGGTTGTCGGCGAGCGCGCGTTCGGCCAGCTGCGCACAGCGGGCCTTGGCGGCGGCGTCGACGGTGGCGGCATCGGTCGTGCCGCTGGCGCAGGCCGCGGCCAGGACGACGAAGGGGACGAGGACGGCGGAGCGGAGCGAACGGAGCACGTGCGGACAGTGGCCCGCGGTGCATCCTCTGTCCAGCGCGCGCCGCCGCGGCTCAGGCCCGTTGCAGCAGCGCGCGGAAGCAGCGCAGGCGTCGGTCCGGCGACGCCAGCGCGTCCGGCGGCACGTGCAGGCGCACGTCGCCGACGAAGCGCAGGCCGGCGGCGGCGACCAGGCGCACGAACTCGCCGAGGTCGACCAGCGGATGGTCCATGGTCAGCACGACCAGGCCGTCGGGTCGCACGATGCGCGCGAACTCGCGCAGCGCCGCGGCGCGATCCGCCGGCGGCATGTGCTCAAGCACGGAGATGCAGAAGACGCGGTCGAACATGCCCGCGGCGTACGGCGTCGCCGTGATCGAGCAGCAGGCACGTTCGAGGCGCTGCATCACTTCGCGCGGGAACGTGCGGGCCGCAGCGTCGCCGAAGTCGGCGGCGATGTCGGCGACGATCGCCTCGGGATCGACGATGCGGGCGTCGAGGTCGCAGGCGAACGCGGCGCGGCAGTGCTCGGCCAGCGCGAACTTCAGCGGGTGGCTGATGCCGCACGCGGCGTCGAGCACGACGTGCTCGGGACCGGCGAACTGCTGCGCCCACGCATACTCGTGGCCGCGGCTCCACCAGGTCGCCGGCAGCTCGAACACGAACTGCGCCGTGTGCGCATCGCCTTCGCGGACGAAGCGCGACACGCGCGGGTCGTCGCACCACTGCGGTGGCAGACGGCGGCGCGGCGGCGTCGCCAGCGCGGCGAGGTCGAGGCCCGCATCGTGCGCGTGCAGCTGCCAGAACGCGCGGTCGAGTGCGTGCGGTTGCTCGGCCGGCAGCGACGCCGGCAGGCGATCGAGCGGCCGCG
>CANGSN010000356.1 GCA_947455805.1 Planctomycetota bacterium | reverse complement strand
GGCGGTGCTCGGGCCGATGGTGGCGCCTGCAGCGTCGGTCGCGCCGCCGAACGCGATCCCCGCATCACCGGCGAACGCCGCGCTGCCGCGGTTGTCGATCGTCGTGCCGCTGAAGGACGAAGAAGCCGGCCTCGACGCGCTGTTCGTCGAGCTCGACGCGGTGCGCGCACGACTCGCCGACGCCGCCGCCTGCGACTTCGTCTACGTCGACGACGGCAGCACCGACCGCACGTTCGCGCTGCTGCAGCAGCAGGCGGCGTCGCGGCCGTTCGTGCGGCTCGTGCAGCATGCGCAGAACCGCGGCGTCGCGGCGGCGATCCGCACCGGACTGCAGGCCAGCGACGCCGAGTTCGCCGCGTCGATCGACGGCGATCTGTCGTACGACCCGCTCGAGCTGCGGGCGATGTTCGCCATGCTGCGCGAACGTGCCGCCGACGTCGTCACCGCGTCGCCGTACCACCCGCGCGGCGGTGTGCGCAACGTGCCGTCGTGGCGCCTGCTGCTGTCGCGCACGCTGTCGGCGTGGTACCGCTTCCTTGTGCCGGCACCGCTGCACACGTGGACCGCATGCTTCCGCGTCTACCGCCGCGCTGCGGTCGCCGAGCTGCCGCTCGTGCACCCCGGCTTCCTCGGCACGGCCGAACTGCTGGTGCGCGTACTGCGCCGCGGCGGCACCGTGCTCGAGCATCCGTGCGTGCTGGAAGCGCGCTTGTTCGGCTTCTCGAAGATGAAAGTGCTGCGCACGATCCGCCAGCACCTCGGCCTGCTGTGGCAGGTCGCGCGCGGCCGCATCCGCTGAGGTCGTTCAGCGCGCCGTGGCGAACTGCGGCAAGGTCGGTACTTCGCGAGGCCGCCGGCACAGCTCGCCGACGTAGCCGGGGCGCAGCAGGCGACGCAGTGCGGCGCGGTAGAGTGGCGCTCGCGACTGCTTGCCGAGCAGGCCGAGCACCAGCCACGCGCACAGTCGGAGCGTGTGGCCGAGCACGAGGCAGGCGCGCACGTACTCGGTCCAGAAGCGGCCGTGCCACTGCGCGTGGTAGAGCAGGCAGCTCTCGCGGAACGCGACGAACGTGCGCTCCGCCGCCTGCGCCGCGCTGAGGCCGCCTTCGTGCACGAACGTCGCGTCGGGCAACCAACGCAGGCGATGGCCGGCCGCGCGCACACGCTCGCAGAAGTCGGCCTCTTCGTAGTACATGAAGAAGCGTTCGTCGAAGCCCCCGAGCTCGGCCAGCATGCTGGCGCGGATCAGGAACACGCAGCCGCTGACACAGTCGACGTCGGTGGCGACGGTCGGCTGCGGCGACCTGCACAAGCGGCCGAGGTGGAGCGCGGTCGGCAGGTAGTGGGCCGGGCGGTGGCGGTGCCAGGCGGTGCTCTGCAGCGCGCCGTGCTCGTCGGTCACGCGTGGGCCGAACACGGCGACGTCGGGCTCGCGCTCGGCAGCGGCGACGAAGCGTTCGAGCTGTTCCCACCTCGCCTCGGCGTCGGTGTTGAGTAGCAGGATCCAGCGGCCGCGCGCCCGTTCGAGACCGCGGTTGACGCCGTACGCGAAGCCGCCGTTCTTCGGCTGCGGCAGCACGATCGCCTGCGGGAACGCGTCCGCCGCGGCTTCGGCGCTGCCGTCGGCGCTCAGGTTGTCGACGACCAGCACTTCGAACGGCAGGCGCGGTGCGTCGAACAGGCGCCGCAGCAGCTGCAGCAGCAGCTCGCGCGTGTTCCAGTTCACGACGACGATCGACAGCGTCGGAGTGTCGGTCATGCTCGGCAGCGCGCGTTCGGCATCGGTGGCATCATGCATCGGCGCGCGGCTGCTGTCCGCATCGAGTTGGCCGCGTCGGCGCGGTGGCACCGGCCGCAGCGGTGCGTCGGCGCGCACCCGGGGCGCTGCGAGCTAGCCTTCGGACGCCGATGCGCGCCTTCCTCGTCGCCACAGCCCTCGCGGCTCCGTTGTCCGCCCAGGTCGGTGTCGAGGCGACGCTGCTCGCGCGCACGGTGCAATGGGGCGGCAGCGCCGTCACGGCGCCGTTCCCGGGCGCCGACGTGACCGCTGGCCTGGCAGTGGGCGTCAGCGGGGCCACGGCGACGATGCAGCAGGCGGCGACCGCGAGCGACGTGTTCGTCGGCTGGAACCTCGCGTGCGTGCCGCCGTGGATCGGCAGCGCCACTGCGGACGTCGAGATCCGCTACGTGTTCACGGCGCCGACGCCGATGGCGGCGACGCTGGCGCTCGGGTGGTCGACGGCGACCACCGACAACGGCAACGCGCAGCTCGTCGTCGACGTGCACGACGACGGCACCGTCGACGCCGTCGGTGGTGCCGTGCTGTCGGTGAGCCTCGGTCCGTCGCCGCTGGTCGTGCGCGTGCGCGGGCTGGTCGCCGCCAGCTCCGGCACGACGACGACGTGGTTCACGACGTGGCACTGGACGGGCACCGCGAACGCGCAGCTCGCCATGCAACTGCTGCCGGCGCACGCACAGGTGCAGCCGATCGCCGCTGCTTGCAGCGGTGCTTCGCCGGTGCTGCAGGCGGCGGCCGACTTCGCCGGCGGGCTCGCGCTGTCGGGGCAGTTCGCGGCGGCCGACGACGTGGCGGTGTGGGCGTTCGGCTTCGCGCCGATCGGGCCGGTGTCGTTGCCGTGGTCGAACGGCTGCGTGCTGGCCATAGCACCGGACGTGCTGCTGATCGACGCGGTGCCGGCGAGCCGGCAGTGGTCCTGGTCGTTGGCGCTGCCGCCGCAGGTGCGCCCGCTCGGCTTCGACGTGCAGTTGTTCGGGGTCGATCTGGCGCCTGTGCAGATGCATGCCGGCGCGGCCGTTCGGGTCGTCGCGCCCTGAGCTGGCCGGCCCCGCGGTTGTCGCGCTGCCACGAGTTGCCATGATCTCGACCATGGCCATCGCCTGGCGATTCCTCCTCGGCATCCTGTTGGCTTCGGCGCTCGCGGCGCAGGCCGCGACCGGTGGGTTGGTCGGCGTCGTCGGCGCTGGCGCGGCTGGCGGCCGACCTCTGTTGTGGTCGATGCGCGATGGCGGCAGCCCGGATCTGGTCGTGCAAGCGCTCGCCGACGGCGCCGTGCCCTACTTCGCCTGGTGCGAGGCGGGTCATCCCGAACGCGTGCACGGTGGAGCGAACGTCGCGGGACTCGGCGTCGCCGCGGTGCTGGTTGCGGTCGACGGTCTCGCCGAGGCCGAAGCCAAGCTCGCCGCCCTGCTGCAGGAGGCCCTGCGCACCTGCCGCACGCTCGCCGAACTGGAGGAGTTGCTGCAGAAGGGCGATGCCGACGGCCGCGGGTTCGCCGCCAACGTCGCCGCTCTCGATGCGGCCGGCGCTGCGGCGATGTTCGACGTGCAGCAGAAGACCTGGGCGCGCGCCGATGCCACCGTCGCCGACCGCGGCTTCCTCGTGCGCGATGGTCGCATTCCGGTGTCCAGCCAACCCGCCGACGGGCGCCGCGCGCTGGCCGAGGCGGCCTGTCGTTCGCCGGGTGTCACCGAGTTGTCGGCGCGCATCGTGCTGCAGCGGGTGCTGCGCGACGTGACGCCGCCGACCGGGGCCCCGCGTTCGCCGGCCGGTCGGCTCGACACGCGCGCGCTGGTGCACCGGCAGTCGACGACGGGAGCCTTGGTCGTGCAGGGCGTCGCCAACGGCGAGAACTCCGCCTGGACGCAGATGTGGGTGACGCTCGGCCAGCCGCTGTGCACCACCGCGATGCCGCTGTTCCCCGCGGCCGGCGCCGTGCCGCGCCCCGTTGCCGGCGATCCGCGCAGTGCCCTGGCCGCCGAGAGCAAGCGCCTGCAGCAGCTGCTCTACGTGGCCGAAGACGGCGACGAGGCCAAGGATCGGCGCTGGCTGCGCACCGACCTGCTGGCGCCGCTGCGTCGCGCGCTGCTCTACCACGAGGCGGAGACGTTCGCGCTGCTGGACGAAGCGCTCGCCAACTGGCGCAAGGGCGTCGCCGACGGCGCCGC
>CANGSN010000355.1 GCA_947455805.1 Planctomycetota bacterium | reverse complement strand
GTGCTGCAGCGCCTGTCGGCGCGGCCGCGCGCGGCGACGTTCGTCGTCGTCGACCATCGGCCGGCGGTGTTGGCGCTGTGCGATCGTGTCGCCGTGCTCGCCGGCGGTCGCCTGGTCGGCTGTGGTCCACTGGCGGCGCTGCGCGCCCGGCCGGAACTGCGCGGGTTGCTGCCGGAGTAGCGCTCGCCAGCTCGCCCGTGGCGCCGCCCCACGCCGCCGCCGAGGACGAACCTGGTACGAGCCGCGCGCCAAGTTCGTGCAGCCCGGACCTGCGCTGCTGCAAGCACTTCGATATGGTCCGGCCCGCCGCGTTTCCTCGCGCGGCCATCGCTGACCTCGCAGCGCGGAGTCCAGGCGTGCAGAGCTTCGTCCGTCCGATCGTCCTCGCGGTGCTGTCCATGTCCCCGTTCGCCTCGTCGGCGGCGGCGACCGCACAGCAACCGATTCTCGTCGCTGCAACCGCCCAGGATCCGCAGCCGGCACCTCCCGCCACCCCACCTGGCACCCCACCCGCCACCCAACCCGGCGGCCAAGGCCAGGGCGGGGACGGCGAGCAAGGCGAACGCCAGGATGGTGACAAACCGGCCGACGACAAAGCGGCGAAGAAGCCGTCGAAACCCGGCATCGCCGTCGAGGACCCGCTGGTCCACCAGCATTGCGCACGCTGCCACGCGCTCGACGAGAAGCAGCAGATGACGCGCATCAGCTATGTGCGCAAGTCGCCGGAGGGTTGGTCGGAGACGCTGAAACGGATGATCCGCCTGCACGGCCTGCAGATGTCGCCGGGCGATGCCAAGCAGGTGGTGCGTTCGCTGAGCAACACGCACGGTCTCGCCCGCAGTGAAGCCGAACGCGGCCTCTACGAGAGCGAGAAGCGCGTGCACTGGTCGGAGGAGAACCAGGACCAGGACTTCCGCCGCGCCTGCGCCGAGTGCCACCCGCTCGGCCGCGTGCTGCTGCAGCAGCGCGACGACGAAGAATGGCAGCTGCTGCGCGCGACGCACGTCGCGATGTTCCCGCTGGCCCGCGGCCAGATGGGCGGTGGCCCGCCGGAGGAAGACCGCCGCGGCATGTTCGGTGGCGGCGGCGGTGGCGGCGCAGCCACTGCAGGAGGCGGCGGCGGTGGCCGCGGCGGCCGCGGTGGCGGTGGCAACAACGCCGGTGGCAACCAAGCGGGCCCGTCCGCGGGTCCGACGCAGAGCGTCGGCGACCGCGTGCTGGCGAAGCTCGCCAAGGACCAGCCCCTGTTCACGCCGGAGTGGGACGCGTGGACCAAGAACCGCCGTTCGGTGCCGCTGGCGGGCACCTGGACGGTGTCGGGCCACGAGACCGGCCGCGGCGACCTGTTCGGCACCGCGACCCTCGTCCGCACCGACGACGACGAGTACGAAGTGCGTTGGTCGCTGCGTGCTTCCGACGGCTCCACCATCGAGCGCACCGGCAAGGGCCTCCTCTACGCCGGCTACTCGTGGCGCGGTCGTAGCCAGGACCAGGGTGCAGCCCAGGACGCGCCGACCTGGCGCGAAGTGCTGCTGCTCGACGACGACTGGCGCACGCTGAAGGGCCGTCTGTTCACCGGCAGCTACGACGAAGTGGGCGTCGACGTGCTGCTGCAGCGCGACCTCGGCCGCCCGCGTGTGCTGGCGCTCGACCACGCGGCGATCGTGGCGCCGAGCACCGGCCATCGCCTCGTCGTGCACGGTGAAGCGTTCCCGGCGACGTTGGCCCCCGCCGACTTCTTCGCCGGTGCCGGCCTCACCATCACCGCCGTCGAACGGCAGAGCGACCGCAGCGCCACGCTGGTCGTCGACGCCGCCGGTGGCATCCCGCTCGGCCGGCGCACCGTCGCGTTCCGCGACGACCCGCGTGGCCTCGAGGTCACGCTCTACGACACCGTCGACTACGTGCGCGTGCGGCCGCTGCAGGGCTTCGCCCGCGTCGGCGGTGCCAAGCACCCGCGCCAGATCGAGCGATTCGAGGCCTACGCCGTGCACCGCGGCAAGGACGAGAAGCCCTACACCGACGACGACGTCGACCTGTTCCAGGTGCGGCCGAAGTGGTCGCTCGACGAGTTCAAGGTGCGCGAGAACGACGACGACGTGCAATACGTCGGCAGCATCGATGCGGCGACCGGCGTGTTCACACCGAACATCGACGGGCCCAATCCGCTGCGCAAGTGGCAGGCGAACAACATGGGCGACGTGTTCGTGGTCGCCGACGTCGAACTCGAGGTCGGCGAGCGCCCCTTGCCGCCGCAGCCGGCCGACAAGGCCGCCGACCAACCCGCCCAGAAGCCAACCGACGGCGACGCCGAGAAGCCAGCGGGCGAGGGCAAGCCAGCCGCAGCGAAGGCGCCCGAGACCAGGCTGCCGAACCTGGCGCCGGCGAACGCACTGCCGAAGGCCAAGAAGAGCTTCCGCGCGCGTTCGCACCTGCTGGTGTCGGTGCCGCTCTTCATGCGCTGGCAGGCGCTCGACTGGGAGGACCGCTGACATGCAGCTCCGCACCGTGCTCCACCATCGCTTCCGCAGCGACACCGGCGCCGAGTTCGTCTACGTGGCGACCTCGGCGGCGATCCTCGGTCTCGATGCGCACACCAGCGCCATCGTCGAAGCCTTCGCCGGGCCCGACGGCCGCGACGACGACGAGTTCCTCGCCAGCCGCAGCGACCGCGAACTCAGCGAACAGTCGCTGCACGACCTGATCGACCTCGGCGTCGTGCGCCCGGTCGGCGAAGCGGCGGCGCCACGCGCGCAGCTGCCGCCGATGCCGTTCCCGCTGGCGACGCTGGTGCTCAACGTCACCAACAAGTGCAACCTGTCGTGCACCTACTGCTACGAGTACGGCGCCGACCGGTTGACCGCCGGCGAAGGCAGCAAGCTCGCCGGCAAGCCGAAGATGGAGGACGAGACGGCGCGGCAGTCGATCGACTTCCTGCTGCGCAGCAGCGGCGATCGCCCGCAGGTGTCGATCACGTTCTTCGGCGGCGAGACGCTGCTGAACTTCCCGGCGATCCGCACCGCCGTCGAGTACGCCGAGAGCAAGGCGGCGCTGGTCAAGAAGCGCGTGCACTACTCGCTGACGACGAACGCGACGCTGCTGACCGACGAGGTCGTCGACTTCCTGACCCGCCACCGCTTCGGCATCACGGTGTCGATCGACGGTGACCAGCAGGAACAGGATCGGCACCGCACGTTCCAGAAGGGCGTCGGCAGCTTCGACGTCATCGCCCCGCGCATCCGCCACCTGATCGCCACCAACAAGGCGCGCAAGGGCCGTTCGATCGGCGCGCGCGTCACGCTGACCGCGGGGGCGGCGCCGGCGGCGGACACCTACCGCTTCCTGACCGGCGAGCTCGGCTTCGACGAAGTCGGCTTCGCGCCGGTCACCGCCGGCCTCGGCCGCGCCTACGCGCTGGGCGAGCTCGGCTACGAACGCCTGCTGCGCGAGTTCGGCGAGCTGGCCGAGGACTACGTCGCGGCGGCCTGCCGCGGCGAATCGCACGGCTTCGCCAACCTGAACGACCTGCTGCGCGAACTGCACCAGGGCGTCAACAAGGCGCATCCGTGCGGTGCTGGCCTCGGCCTCGTCGGCGTGTCGACCGAAGGCGACCTGAACCTGTGCCATCGCTTCGTCGAGTCGAAGAGCCACAAGCTCGGCTCGGTGACCGAAGGCATCGACGAGTCGGTGCGCACCGCGTTCCTGCAGAAGGCCCACGTCGACCAGAAGACCGACTGCCGGCAGTGCTTCGCCCGCCCGCTGTGCGCCGGCGGCTGCTACCACGAAGCGCACGTCCGCTACGGCGACGCGACCGTCGCCAACCTGCACTACTGCGAGTGGATCCGGGGGTTCGTCGACCTCGGCCTGCGCAGCTACGCCCGCATCCTGACCCGGAACCCCAAGTTCTTCGCGAGGTTCGAGACGTCATGACCGAGATCGATCCCGTTCTCCCGAAGGCCGAGGCAGCGTCGCCGCGGCCGCGCG
>CANGSN010000354.1 GCA_947455805.1 Planctomycetota bacterium | reverse complement strand
GAGCGGCCGCGACCGGCGACGGGTCGGCAGCAGCAGCGGCGGCAGCGGCGGCTTCGGCACCGCGGTAGAACTCGGCGTGGCTCGTCGCCATGCGGGGATGCTAGACGGCGACGGGGCGCCATTCCCGCGGTCGTCGAGACCGTCGTCCTCGTGGTCGGCATCGCGGCGAAAGGAGCCAACACCACCCGGCGATGCGCAGTATGTTCGTGCGCTCATGGTGCTCCTCCGCGGTTCGTCGTCCGCCTTGTCGTGGCTCGTGCTGGCCGCCGTCGCCGTCGCCCAGGATCCGGCCGATCCGGACGACCTGCCCGGCCTGCTGAAGGAAGCGCAACAGAAGCTGCAGCGCGGCGAGTTCACCGCGGCGACCGGCAAGTTCGAGGAACTGCTCGACGCGCTCGCCGAGGAGCCGAAGTCGGCGGCCAACGACGAACTCGGCGTGCAGGCGCAGCTCGGCTTGTGGGCGCTGGCGCGCCGCCGTGGCAAGTACGAAGAAGTGCGCGACGGCATCGCCACCGCCGAACCCGAGGTGCGGCAGCGGCGCGAAGTCGTGCTGATGCGGGCCGAGGTGCTGCGGCGGCTCGGCGCCTACGACCAGGCGGTGGAGGTGCTGCAGGCGCTGGTCGCCAAGGACGAGGCGGACCTCGAGGCGCGCCACGAACTCGGCGAGCTCGCGTGGGCCGCTGGCCAGCGCCAGCGCGCGCGGTCGTTGTGGCAGCAGAACGTCGACGCCGAGGCACCGAAGGACGCACGCAACCTGGCGTTCCGCGGCCGTTCGCAGTTCCGCCTCGGCGGCCGCGCCAACCTCGAGGCGGCGAGCCGGTCGCTGGTCGACAGCCTCGAACTCGACAAGACGCAGCGGACCGCCCGCATCACGCTCGGCCAGGTCAAGTTCGCGGCCTACGGCGAAGCCGCCGGCTTCCCGAGCGGCGAGAAGGACCTGAAGCTGGTGCTCGAGACCTACGTGGACGACGAAGAGGCGCTGCTGGCGATGTATCGCCTGCGCAGCGCCAACGGCATGCTCGACGGCGGCAAGACCGAGGGCTTCCTCGACCGCCTGATCGAACGCAACGAGCGCTCGGTCGACGCCATCGTCGCGCGCGCCGCCAACGTGCTCGGTGACCGCCGCTACCGCGACGCCGCGCGCATGCTCGACGCCGCGCTGGCGATCGACCCGAACGACCGCATCACGCTGTGCCACCGCGCCGCCGCGGCGTGGCTGCTGCACGAAGCCGACGAATACGAGGCGTTCCGCGCGCGCGCGCTGGCCGGCGATCCCGGCTTTGCCGACTGCGATCGCATCCTCGCCGAGCACCTGTGCACGCTGTACCGCTTCGCCGACGCGATGCCGTTCTTCGCCGCGGCGCTGCAGCAGGCGCCCGACGACGTGCCGACGCTGCAGGGCATGGCGAAGGCGGCGATCTACACCGGCGAGGCGGCGCAGGCGCGCGAACTGCTCGACCGCTGCAAGCAGCTGGCGGCGGGCCTGAACGACCCGTGGCGCAGCAACGCCTCGATGCTGCAGAAGAAGCTCGACGAGCAGTACACGACTGTCGGCAACGAGGCGTTCCAGGTGCAGATGCACCGCGACGACGTCGAGGTGCTGCAGCAGTACCTGCTGCCGATCCAGCTGGAGGCGGCGCAGGTGCTCGGCGCCAAGTACGCCTGGAAGCCCGATCGCCCGACCAAGGTCGAGGTGCTGCACACCTGGGACGACTTCTCGGTGCGCACGATCGGCTTCACCGGCTTCACCGCGCTCGGCGCCTGCTTCGGGCGCTTGATCACACTGGTGTCGCCGGTCGACGTCGACCTGCGGCAACAGGACTTCATGTGGGAGGCGACGGCGTGGCACGAGTACACGCACGTGCTGACGCTCGGCGTCAGCAACCATCGCGTGCCGCGCTGGCTGACCGAGGGCTTCTCGGTCTACGAGGAGAAGGTGCGCGACCCGTCGTGGGAGCGCGGCATGGACCGCGAGCTGTTCGACGCGTTCGCCAACCAGGACATCCCGCCGGTGCACCTGCTGAACCGGCTGTTCCGCGGGCCGCGCATCCTGTTCGGCTACTACCAGGGTGGTCTGATCGTCGAGCTGCTGGCGCGCGACCACGGCTTCGACAAGGCGCTGGCGCTGCTGCGTGCGTTCGGCGAGGACCTCGACACCGAGGAGGCGTTCCAGAAGGCGCTCGGCCAGAGCTCGCGCGCGTTCGACCGGCAGTTCCTCGACTTCGTGCAGAAGGAGAAGCTGCGCGGCATGCGGCTCGTGCCGCACCTCGACGACGCCGGCATGCAGCGCGCGATGGCGCGGGCACAGCAGGACAAGACCAACCTGCAGGCGCGCATCGACCTGGCGTGGGCGTGCGTGCACCGCAACAACCCGGTCGACGCCGGGCGCTGGCTCGCCGACGTGCTGCGCGCCGATCCCGACAACGGCCAGGGCCTGCTGGTGCGCGCCGAGTTGCTGCGCGGCCGCAAGGACATCGAGGGCGCGGTCGACCACTGGCGGCGCGGCTTCGCCGCCGGCGCCGACGACTTCGACTCGCGCATCGCCTGCGGCCGCGTGCTGCTCGAACTCGGCGACGAACAAGGCGCGATCGACATGTGGCTGCGCGCCAAGGCGTGCTGGCCCGGCTGCACCGAGGTGCAGAACGCGCCCGAGCTGCTGCTGGCGCGGCTCTACAAGCAGCGCGGCGAGACCGACCAGGCGCGCATGGAGACGAAGGCGTACTGCCGGCGCTCGGCGCGCGCGTTCGCGCCGCGCTACCAGCTCGCCGAGTACGAGCGCGATGCCGGCCAGCGGCAGGAGGAGCTGCGGCTGCTGGTCGAGTGCAACCGCATCGATCCGTTCCATCGCGAACTGCACCTGCGCATGGCCAAGGCCTACGAGGCGCTCGGCAAGAAGGTCGAAGCGGCGCGCGAGTACGAGGTCGCGGCGGCGGTGCAGCCGAAGCTCGACCGGCAGTGGCTGCGCGGCGGCGAGGACGCGATGCAGGACGGCAGCCCGGAGGACCTGGCGCAGCGCGGCGACTGCTGGCTGGCGGCGGCGAAGCTGCGGTACGAACTCGGCGACACCGAACGGGCGCTGAACCTGCTCGATCGCATCCGCCGCGAGGCCGCCGAGAGCAGTGCGGCGAAGGACGCAGAGACGCTGCTCGCACAGTGGCGAGGCAAGTGAACGGTTGCTAGCGTTGGCCCCCCGGCCCGCGCCGGTGTCCCACGCCCCGCCACCGTCATGCTGCCCGTGCTCGAGGAATCCTGGTCGCGCCTGCAGGCGCCGCTGCGCGAGCGCGCCGGTGCTGCCGCCTACGATGCCTGGCTCGCCGACCTGCGGCCGGTGCTGATGGAGCGCGGCACCGTCTACCTCGAGGCGAAGAGCCGCCTCGGCGCCGACCGCGTGCGCTCGTTGTTCCGGCCGCTGCTGGAGGAACTGCTGTCGGCCGAGATCGGCACCAGATTGGTCGTCGAGCTGCAGGCGAACGAGCCGGCGCGCTTCGACGCGCTGGAGGTGTCGCCGCAGCAGCCGATCGTCGACGACGGCAACCGCACCGCGTGGCTCGTGCTGAAGAACCTCGGTGGCGGCCGCCCGCTGCCGTCGAGCCTGTTCCTGTTCCACGGCCCGAGCGGCGTCGGCAAGACCTTCCTGCTGCGCTGGTGGCGCGAGAACCTGGTCGAGCGTCCGAGCACCGACAAGGCGATGTGGTTCGACCTGCTGTCGCTGCTGAAGGCGTTCCAGTGCGCGCACCAGGAGAAGCGCGTCGACGGCCTGTGCGCGGAGCTGTGCCAGGACCGGCCGCTGGTGCTCGACGAACTGCACCGCATCGCCGGCAAGGAGAAGCTGCAGCAGTTCGTGCTGAAGGTGCTGCGCGCGCGCGAAGGCCTGCGCTCGCCGACGGTGCTGGCGTCGCGCTGGCATCCGACCGAGATCCGCGACCTCGACCCGGCCCTCGCTTCGTCGTTGTGCGCCGGCTTCGTCGCCCCCATCGAGCGCCCGGGGCCGCTC
>CANGSN010000353.1 GCA_947455805.1 Planctomycetota bacterium | reverse complement strand
TGCTCGCGCACGACCACGTGCGCGCCAAGACGCTGGCCCGTGGCCTCGCCGAGCTGCCGTGGGCCCGGGTCGACGTCGCCGCCACCGAGACCAACATCGTCATGTGCGACCTGCGCGCCGGCGAGCCGGCCGAACTGGTCGCGCACCTGAAGGCGCACGGGGTGCTGGCCGCGGCCGCCGGCCCGCTGCGCGTGCGCTTCGTGCTGCACCGCGACCTCGACGACGCGGCGGTGCAGCGTTGTCTCCACGCCTGCCGCAGCTTCCGCCCGGCGGCACCCCGATCTCCCAACCCGTCCTGAGCGAAACGACCGTGAGCATCTTCAAGGCCTACGACATCCGCGGCACCTACCCCGACCAGATCGACGCCAAGACGGCGTTCGCGATCGGTGCGGCGATGGTGCAGTTCCTCTCCGCCAAGCGTCTCGTCGTCGGGCGCGACATGCGCACGATGGCGCCCGAGATCCAGGACGCGGTCATCGACGGCATGCTGTCGATGGGCTGCGACGTCGTCGACATCGGCCTCGCCAGTACACCGATGGTGTACTACGGCATCGGCAAGATCCCGTGCGACGGCGGCCTCGCCGTCACCGCGTCGCACAATCCGAAGCAGTACATCGGCTTCAAGCTGTGCCGCAAGGAAGCGCGGCCGATGTCGGCCGACACCGGCATCAAGGACATCGAGAAGCTGGTCAAGGCGAACGCGTTCCACTTCGCCGCGAAGAAGGGCAAGCGCGACTTCGTCGACGTCAAGAAGGACTGGATCGAGCACATCGCCGGCTTCGCGAAGGGCATCGCCCCGCTGAAGGTGTGCGTCGACTACGCCAACGGCATGGGCGCCAACGAGTCGCCGCAGATCTTCGGCAAGATCAAGGGCCTCGAGATCGTGCCGCTCTACGAGAAGCTCGACGGCACGTTCCCGAACCACGAGGCGAACCCGCTGAAGGAGTCGAACCTCGACGACCTGCGCGCGTCGGTGAAGAAGCACAAGGCCGCGCTCGGGCTGTCGTTCGACGGCGATGCCGATCGCTGCGCGTTCGTCGACGAGGACGGCCGCACGGTGCACGCCGACCTGATCACCGTGATCCTCGCGCGCGGCATGCTGCAGCGGCATCCGGGCAAGGGCATCATCTACGACCTGCGCAGCAGCAAGGTCGTGCCGGAGGAGATCGTCAAGATGGGGGGCCGGCCGGTGCGCGAGCGCGTCGGGCACTCGTTCATGAAGGAGACGATGCGCAAGACGGACTGCATCGGCGGCGGCGAGCTGTCGGGGCACTTCTACTTCGCCGAGAACTACTTCACCGACTGCGGTGTGCTGGCGGCGGTGCTGGTGCTGAACCAGCTGTCGGCCGAGAAGACGACGCTGAAGAAGGCCGCCGACGCGCTGCGCAAGTACCACCCGACCGGCGAGATCAACTTCAAGGTCGCCGACAAGGACGCGCTGATGAAGCAGGTCGAGGCGAAGTTCGGCAAGGAGCCGGGCGCCAAGGTCGACTACCTCGACGGCGTGACGGTGACGTGCCCGACGTGGTGGGTCAACGTGCGGCCGAGCAACACCGAGCCGTTCCTGCGCATGTGCCTCGAAGCGGACACCAAGCCGCTGATGGAGCAGAAGAAGGCCGAGCTGATCGCGCTGCTCGGGCACCCGGCGGATCACTGAGGCTCGGCGCCGGCGATTCCTGCCGAATCAAGTTGGGCGCCGGCGTGCAGCGAGCCGCGCCTCGTGCGCGTAGACTGCGACCGCCGCAGAAGGCAGGAGGAGTCGCGCCGCGAACGTCGTCGACGTCGGCCTCCGCCCGCGCGGCGCTTCTCGCCGCCACCCGCCATGCGCCGAACGCTCCGCTTCGTCCTCGCCTCGCTCGTTCTCGCTGCGTCGCTTCTGGCGCAGCAGCCGGTCGCCCGCGTCGACGGGCGCGTGCTGGGCCCGGACGGCTTGCCGATGCCGAACGTCGAGGTGCTGGCGAAGGCCAGATACCAGGACGACGCGATCCTGGCGAAGACCCGCAGCGACGGCGACGGCATGTTCGTGATCTCACGCATGCCCGACGATCGCGGGTTGTCGATCACGGCGCAGGCGCCTGGGCACACGCTGTCGGTCGCGTGGGCCGAGCTGTCGCCCGAGCAGCCGTTCGCCGGGGTCGAGCTGCGTCTCTACGAGGCGAACACGCTGCGTGGGCGCATCGTCGATCCGGAGGGCAGACCGGTCGCCGGAGCCAGCGTGCTCGGCTGCAAGGACATGACGTGGTTCCACGGCCAGACGATGCCGGTCGAGACCACGAGCGACGCCGACGGGCGCTTCGAGCTGCGTGGCGTGCCGATCGGCGACTGCGTCGTGCGGGCCTATGCGTCCGGCTTCGCGCTACGCGAGTACTGGCTGACGGCGCTCGTCGACAGCGAGATCGAGATGCCGCCGCTGCTGCGCGAAGACGGCACGACTCTCTCGATCGCCGTGGCTGGCCTTTCGCCGGAGGAAGCCGCGAAGACCAGCCTGTACCTCTACCCGACGCGCCACGGCACCGGCTTCAAGGTGCCGAAGTGCCTCGAACGGGCGGTGCTCGCTGCCGACGGCCCGTGTCGCCTCGCCGGCCTGCCCGACGCCGAGTGGCACGTCGAGCCGACGCTGCCCGGCGTGACGTTCGACCCGCGTTCGGCGACGACGAAGCTCGGCGAGCGCGCGCCGAAGGTGCAGTTCAAGATCACCCGCGATGGCTCGACCGTGATCCGCGGCCGGGTGACCGATGCCGCGGGCAAGCCGCTCGCGAACCAGACCATGGTGTGTCGCACGCAGCGCTCCCAGTCGATGAACGGCGGGCGCCCCGGCCGAGCGACCACCGACGCCGAAGGGCGCTTCGCACTCGATGCGCCGCTGGTGGCCGGCGAGCCCTACAGCCTGCACCTCGTCGGTTCGGACTACGCCTTCCAGCAGACGAAGACCAAGGGCATGCGGGGATCCAGCGATCCACGCTACTGGGTGCGTTGGGAGGACGTCGCGGATCCGGCCCGCGAACTGGCGTTGGTCGCGTTGCCGGTCGCGAAGCTGACGGTCACCGTGCGGAACGGGAACCAGCAACCGGTGCCGTTCCTGTGGCTCGATCTGCAGATCGAACGCGAACCGCTCCAGCTCAGCGATCTCGCCTACGCCACCACGTCGCGCGACGGCGTTGCCAGCTTTCCCGGCGTACATGGTGCCGACGTCGACGTCGTGGTGATGGGTTCCGGGCCAGCGGGCGCCGTGCGCTCGGCGCCGTTCCGCCTGGTGGCCGGGGAGCACCAACGGCTCGAACTGGTGGCGACGACCCCTGGGCGCATCGAAGGCCTGGTCGTCGACGCGGGCGGCCAGCCGTTGCCCGGCGTCCGGGTCTCGCTGCGGAACGTGGATGTCGCGACCGGCAAGCAAGTCGATGGTTCTTGGAGCAACGTGCCCACGGATCGGCGCGGCCGGTTCGTCTTCACCGGCGTCGCGGCCGGCGGGCATCGCGTCGACGTCGGCCTGCACGCCAAGACGGACGGCAAAGGCATGTCCGAGCCGTTCGAGGTGGTGCCGGGAGGCAAGGTGCAGGTCGAACTGAAGGTGGAACGCTGAGCACCGCGCCGTCATCACCTTCGCCCGCCGCCGCCGCGCGCCTTGTCCCGCCCGCCGCTTCCTGCTCCCATCGTCGCCCCGATGCTGCCCCGACCGAACGGACTCGTCACCCTGTCGACCGACTACGGCCACACCGATCCGTACGTCGGCATCCTGAAGGGGGCCTTGCTGAAGGCGGCACCGAAGGTGCAGTTCGTCGACGTCACGCACGACGTGCCGGCGCACGACATCGCCGCGGGCGCATTCCTGCTGCGCTCCTTGGTCGGCCGCTTTCCGAGCGGCACCGTGCACCTCGCCGTCGTCGATCCCGGCGTCGGCACGGCGCGGCGGCTGCTCGCGGTCGCGGCGCACGATGCGTACTGGATCGCGCCCGACAATGGCCTGCTGGCGCCGCTGCTCGCCGGCGACGCGGCGATCGACGTGCGG
>CANGSN010000352.1 GCA_947455805.1 Planctomycetota bacterium | reverse complement strand
TGGCGCTGGTCGATCTGGTGGCGGGCGAACTGACGCCAGCGCAGCGCCGCTCGCTCCTGCAGTGGCTGCAGCGCGTCGACGTGCCGCGGCTCGCCGAGCTGGTCGTGCAAGACCTGCAGGCGACGGACAGCGGCGGCTTCGGTTCGCTGCCGATCCACGTGCAGCTGCTGCGCGAGCAGCTCGACGCGCTGGCGCAAGCACTGCCGCAGCTGCTCGGCGACGAGCGCTTCGTCGACGCCTACCTGCGCCACCTGCGGCCGCACGCCGACGAGAACGCCGAGGTCGATGCGAACGCGCGCGAGGCCTTCTTCGACCGGCTGTGGCAGTTCGCGCGGCGGTTGCCGCCGGCGATGCAGTCGCTGCAGGCCCACGTGCTGTTCCACCGGCTGCAGCACGACCTCGGCCGCGGCGTGGTCGACCGCGAACGGCTGCTCGCCTACCTGCAGCTGCCGCGGGAACGCCAGTACGTGCGGCGCGAGTTCCACGAGCGGGCGGCCGAACGCCACGGCTACATCGACCTGGAGAAGCGTTACCTCACCGAGCTGCCGGCGATCGGCGACGACGAGGCGCTGGTGCGTGCATGCCTCGAAGCGCTGTTCGCCACCAGCGACGACGTGCGCGGGTTCGCGCCGTTCCTCGACGCCGACTGGCTGCGGCGCGTGTTCGCGGAGACGAAGCTGCTGGCCGGCCAAGGCGACGCGGCGCAGTGGACCGCGCAGATCGGCGACCCGGCCTACGTCGAGCAGCTGCAGCAGCGCGTCGAGCTGGCGTTCGCGCCGACGCATCCGCAGACCTTCGGCGCCGGCGACGCAGTGTCGCTGGTCGTCGACACCAAGAACGTGCCGACGCTGCTGGTGCAGGTCTACGCGCTCGACGCATACCGGCTGCTGCAGGACGGCAACGCGCCGGATCGACTCGACCTGCCGCTCGACGGCGTGGCGCCGACGCACACGCGCACGCTGCAGTTCGCGGAGCCGGCGCTGCAGCGCGTGCGCCGCAAGCTGCCGCTGCCGGAACTCGCCGGGCCCGGCACCTGGATCGTCGAACTGGTCGGCAACGGTGTGCGCAGCCGCGCCTTGATCCGGAAGGGCGCGCTGACCGCCGTCGAACGTGTCACCGCCGCCGGCCACGAGTTCACGGTGTTCGACGAGCAGCGCACGCTGCAGAAGGACGCCGTGCTGTGGTTCGGCGGGCGCGAGTACGCCGCCGACCAGAGCGGCACGATCCTGCTGCCGTTCTCGACCGCGAGCGGCAGCCACTGGGTCGCGCTGCGCAGCGGCACTGCAGGTGCTTTGCGCACCGGCCGCCACACCTTCTACCACCGCTCCGAGTCGTACCTGCTGCAGGCGCCAGTGTTCGTCGACCGCGGCGAACTGCTCGCCGGCGGCGTAGCACACGTCGTCGTGCGGCCAGCACTGCGCATCGCCGACCACCCGGCGTCGGTGACGCTGCTGCAGGACGTCGTGCTGACGATCACCGCCACCGACGTCGACGGCATCCAGACCGTGCAGGAGGTCAAGGTGAAGGACCTCGCCGACGACCGCGCGTTCGTGCATGCGCTCAGCGTGCCGCCGCGGCTGCAGCAGCTGACCTTCGCGCTGCAGGGCAAGGCGCGGTCGATGGCCGGCCAGGACGTCGCCATCGCCGCCGAAGCGACGACGATCGCGATCAACGGCATCGACCAGGGCCCGGCGACGCGCAGCGCGATGCTGCGCAGTGGTCCCGCAGGGCACTGGCTCGAGCTGCGCGGCAAGAACGGCGAGGTGCGCGCCGGCGTGCGCGTCGGTGTCGACCTGCACCACGAAGACCTGGCGGCGCCGATCGCCGTCGAGCTGCAGAGCGACGCCGCCGGGCGCATCGAACTCGGATCGTTGCCCGGCGTGCGCGGCCTGACGGTGCGCGATGCGAACACCGAGACGATCGCGCTCCAGCCCGATGGCTGCACGTGGCCGACGGTGCTGCACGGCATCGCCGACGGCACGCTGCGACTGCCGTACGACGGCGGCGATGCGACGCCGACGCGGCGCGCGTTCTCGCTGGTCGGCAACGGCCGCGACGAGTTCGCGCGGCTGGCGGTCGCCGACGGTTGCCTCGAACTGCGCGGACTGCCGGCCGGCGACTACCTGCTGCTCGACCACCGTCGCGCCCGCATGGTGTCGGTCCGCGTGACCGCGGGCACGCCGGCGGGGCGCTGGCTTGTCGGCTCGCATCGCGTGCTGCAGCAGAGTCAGGAGCAACCGCTGCGCGTGCGACGAGCGTCGCTCGGCGACGCCGGGCTCGAAGTGCAGGTCGGTGGCGCCACGCCGTCGACGCGTGTGCTGGTGCTGGCGTCGACCCACACGCCGACGTTCGATCCGCTGCGGGCCCTGCGTGGCGAGCGCTTCGCGATGCAGCGCGGCCGCGTCGAACCGGCGGTCGCGCACTTCGCCAGCGAACTTCGCCTCGGGGACGAGTACCGCTACGTGCTCGAACGGCGTCAGGCGCGACAGTTCCCAGGCAACATGCTCGCGCGGCCGAGCCTGCTGCTGCATCCGTGGGAGCTGACGACGAGCGGCAACTCGCACCAGACCGACTTCGAGTCCAACGAGTTGGTGCCTGCGGTTGGCTACGGCGGTGGCGCCGGCGGCGGCCCAGCACCGAGCCCGTTCGGTCCGTGGCAGCAACCGACGAGCCTGAACCTCGGCACGTTCAGCAACCTCGACTGGCTGCCGTATGGCGCGACGGTGCTGGCGAACCTGGCCCCGGACCAGGACGGCCTGCTGCGCGTGCCGGCGAAGGACCTCGGCGCCGGCGGCGTCGTGCAGGTCGTGGTGCTCGACGGCGAACAAGCCGTGCGCACGCAGCTGCTGCGCGCGGAAGCCGACGCGCCACCGCGAGCGCGGGTGCTGCCGAAGGCGCTCGACGGCAAGGAGAGCAAGAGCGAACAGAAGCGGGTCGAGTTCGTGGCCGCCGGCGGCGCGGTGACGATCGACACCACACAGAGCGTGCAGGTCGAGACGTTCGACACGGTCGGCAAGGCGCTGCAGCTGTTCTTGTCGCTGTCAGGCAACGGGGAGCTGGCGCAGTTCCGCTTCGTCGCCGAGTGGCCGACGTTCGAGGCCGCGAAGAAGCAGAAGCTCTACGACGAACATGCGTGCCACGAGCTGCACCTGTTCCTGTTCCACAAGGACCCGCAGTTCTTCGCCGCGGTGGTGAAGCCGCTGCTGGCGAACAAGCTCGACAAGACGTTCGTCGACCACTGGCTGCTCGGCGACGAC
Organism: Planctomycetota bacterium; assembly: GCA_947455805.1. GTDB lineage: Bacteria > Planctomycetota > UBA1135 > UBA1135 > UBA2386 > UBA2386. The sequence goes on along the minus strand of CANGSN010000352.1, from coordinate 783 downwards.
CTGCGCAGCTACCTCGAGCCGTGGACGTTCGCGCAGCTGAACCTCGTCGAGCGCGTCCTGCTGTGCCGCCGCCTCGGCGGCACGGACGGGGCGGCGATCGCGCGCGCGCTGCGTGAAGCACACGAGCTGCGGCCGGTGGCTAGCGAACGCATCGACCTGCTGCTGCGCACGGCGCTGCAGGCGAACATGCTCAGCTACGTCGCCATCGGCACGAACGGCTTGGTCATCGACCGGAACGGCTTCGGCCAAGGAACGGCTGGCCTCGACGACTTCGGCCGACGCGGCGAAACCGGCGCCCCCGCGAAGGCCAAGCCCGGAGCGCCCGGCGGCGGCGGCAACGTTCGTCACCGCAACCGCGACGCGGACGGCGCTCCGGACACCAAGGCCAAGAAGGCGGAGGACGCTCCAGAGCTTGTCGCCACCGCAGAACCTGCCGAGAAGGAGCAGGAGAGCGCCTTCGACAGCAACCAGTGGAACTCCGCGGTCGGCCTCGGCGGCGGCGGCGACGTCCAGCTCGGCATCGCGGCCGAAGCCGAACGCCGCAAGCAGGCGCAGCAGCTCTACCGCGCGGTCGCCGCGACGCGCCTCTTGGTCGAGCACAACTGGTGGCATCGCCGCCTCGAGCAGACGACCGCCGACGTCGTCGCCCCGAACCGCTTCTGGGTCGACTTCGCCACCGCCCCAGCGGGCCAGCCGTTCGCATCGCCGCACCTGATCGAAGCCACCGGCAGCGTGCTCGAGATGATGACAGCACTCGCCGTGCTCGACCTGCCGTTCACCGCC
>CANGSN010000351.1 GCA_947455805.1 Planctomycetota bacterium | reverse complement strand
GTTGTAGCTCTTGCTAACAACCCAGTTGCCCCAGCTGTCCTTCTCCAGGAGCGATGAAGCGAGGCGGAAGAAGCGAAAGCCACCGCCTCCCTTCCAATCCAAGAACTCGCTGATGCCGCCCGCGTCGTCACCGCTTACCACCTTGCGGATCCTGGGCAGCAGTTCCGTGAAGCAGTGATCGCCAACCTCTACGAGCACCCACTTGCGCCCCATCTTGTGAGCAACGCAGCCCGTTGTGCCGGACCCTGCAAATGAATCGAGGACTACGTCGCCCGGTTCGGTTGCCAGATCCAGAATCCTCGCCAGCAGCCGTTCCGGCTTCGGTGTAGCGAAGAGATCGCTGGCAGCTCGCTCAGGGAACAACTGCTTAAGTTCGTATTTGGCCTGCCGATTGTGCCCTGTCTGGTCGAGATCGGCCCACAGGGTCGACGGGGGCAGGCCCTTCATGTCGGCGAGGTATGTCCGCCTTCGAATCCCTTTTCCGTCGGGGGTGAAGCGGATCTCACCTGTTGCCATCCTCTCGGCAATTGTCTCGCGCGACCAACGCCACCCGTTCTTGGGAGGCTTGATGACGTCACCATTTGGACCAATGAGGTCGAACTTCAGGTTGGGGCGCGGCTTTGGCGAGTTCAACGGGTTGCCGTCGAACCATGGCCCCCGGGGATCGCCGTCTGGATTGCGAAAGTGCGATCGCTTGTCGGTCTCAGCAAGCTTCTTGGGTTGCCATCCTGGCTCGCGCCCATAGACGAGGACGTAGTTGTGGTCGGTCGAGAACTGCTTCGCGTCATTGTTGCTGTTGTCGGTGGAGCGCCACACCACGCTGGCAACGAAACAGGAGCGGCCGAAAACTTCGTCCAGCAGAACCTTGAGGTAGTGCGCTTCGTGGTCATCAATGGTTACCCACAACGATCCGTCGAAGGCAAGCAGGTCCCGTATCAGCGCCAGCCGATCTCGCATCAGCGACAGCCACAGAGAATGCTCCAAGCCGTCGGCATACTGCGGGAAGGCGGAGCCGGTGTTGTAGGGTGGATCTATGAACACGCACTTGACCTTGCCGGCCAAGTTCTGTTCCAACGCTTTCAGCGCCAACAGGTTGTCCCCATGGATCAGCATGTTGTCGAACAGGTCCGTCTCGCTGATCCGCTTCGGCGCGTGGAAGGAGAGCTGCGGGTCCTCCAGCAGGATGCGCGGTTCCAAACGAGGCCGTTCATCCTTGCCGATCCAAGTCAGCTCGAGCTTCTGTCGTCGGTCAGCCATGTTCATCACCGGCACCCGCTGCGGGGAGCCTCCAGCGGATCGTGAAGAGCGTTTGGCGCGCAACGCTGGCGCGCAATTGTTGCTCGATCTCTTCGATGAGCTGCGTTCGTCGTGTGTCGACTTCGTCCTGCGCATCGAACAGCCGGCGGCGCTGCTGGCTGCGGCGTTGCTCCAGGCTCTTGATGCGACGCAGGGCTTCGAGCTTGTCCGCGAGAGCAACCTGCGCCTTCGACTCCTTGCGAGTAGCGCGAATCTCGGCGTCCAGCTCCTTCAGCTCGCGTTCGAGGGTGAGCTTGAGGTCTTCGGCCCATCGATCGATCTTGTCCGTCTCGACCTCGAAGTGGGCCGCGTTTCGCACTGCAAGGTCCTCAAGTCGCACCGACTCGTGACGAGCCAGTTGCGCGTCGAGCTGTTGCTGGACAAGAGCGGGGACGGCCGTCGGTCGCTGGATGCTCGCAGGCAGGCTCAGGAGCCGATGGCCCCACTCTTCGTCGAGCACGGAAAGCGCAGGCGTTCCGAGAGTCCCTGCGGCCGCTTCAGCTAGCACCGCCACGAGGACGTGTTCCTCGTCCGCAACCGAGGTGATCCGAGCCTTCGCGACCGACAGCCAGCCAGACTGGCCAAGGCGCTGCGCGAGAATCGCGACGGGCGCGCCGTAGGCGGCGTAGTCGAAGACGAGTTCGCTGGGCGGCAGCTCACGCGCCTCGGCCCGGGCGATGATCGCCTGCGCCAGCGGATGATCCGTGCGGAAAAAGTGATCCCCACGCTGCTCGGCTTCCTTCCAGTGCAGGTTGTAGAGGCCGGGACGTGCGAGGGCTTCGCCCTTCGGTGCGTAGCGGAAGCGGGGCACGGCGGTCTCGAACTCGGCATCGCTGGCAAGCTCGACTTCGGCGAGCGCGAGAAGTCGTCGCTCGCGTTCGTCCAAGGCCGCCCGGGCCTCGTCCCGATGCACGCGGAGACGGTCGTGAACCTCCTCGTCGAAGTTGTCGAGAACCGTCTGCCGAGTGCGCGCAAGCCGGTCCTGGATCTGCTCGTCGAGGTCCGCCTGGAGCTTGGCAAAGGCCGCCGCGATCTCGGCCTCGGTGCGGCACTGTTGGTAGATGCCCGCGATGCGGCGCTCGACGTCGACCCCGGATTCGAGCGCGCCGAGGACCTGATCGCTGCTGCCGAACACGCCGTCAAACAGGTGGAGCTTCTCGTCGAGCAGTTCGAAGACGCGCTGGTCGGCGGCGTTCCTTCGATTGAGGAAGTTCACGACGACCACGTCGTGCTTCTGGCCGTAGCGGTGGCAGCGACCGATGCGCTGCTCGATCCGCTGCGGGTTCCAAGGCAGGTCGAAGTTCACGACCAAGGAGCAGAACTGCAGGTTGACGCCCTCGGCCGCAGCTTCGGTCGCGACGAGGATCGAGGCTCGCTCGCGGAACGCCTCGACGATCGCCGCCTTCACGTCGACGGGGCGACTGCCGGTGACGACCTCCTTGCCCTCGTGCCGAGCGAGCCACTCCTTGTAGAGCTGCTTCGAGCGGTCGTCGTTGTTGCTCCCGTTGAGCATCACGACTTCGCCCTGGTAGCCCGATCGTTCGAGGAGGCCGAACAGGTAGCTCTGCGTGCGCTGCGACTCGGTGAACACCACGGCCTTTCGGGAGCCGCCGAGCTGGGCGGTCTGGCGGAATGCCGCTGCGAGGGCTTCGAGCAGTGCGCTGCCCTTCGCGTTGTGCTGGATGCTCTCGGCGAGCGCGAGGTAGCGCCTCAGAGCCTCGATCTCGGCCTGCAGGCGTTGGCGGTCGGTGCCCGAAGGGGTCGCGCTGGCCTCGTCGTCGCCCCATTCCTCGCGGGTCTCGGGGAGTGTGTCGAAGTCCGCGGCGATCGCGTCCTCGTCTTCCGGGCTGTCGGTCTTGGCGCTGGCGAGCTGCTTCTCAAGTCGGCGGACCAGCGTGCGCAGTGTCCCGGCGATCGCGAAGCTGGACGACGCGAGCAGCTTGCGCAGGACCATCGTCATGAGCATCCGCTGCGCGGATGGCAGGGCGAACAGTTCGTCGCGCTGCAGGTAGTCCGAGACGTCCTGGTAGAGGTGCTGCTCTTCGTCCGTGGGGAAGAAGTCCCAGGTGATTGGAATGCGCTTGGTGAACCGGATGTATTCGAGCACCTGCCGGCGCAGGGTTCGGTGGCAGATCGGGGCAAGTCGTCGCCGCAGGTCGAGGTTGCGCAGGTCCTCGTTGTCTGATCGCAAGAACTGGTCGCGGAAGGATGGCTCGTCGCCGAACACATGCTCGTCGATGAAGCTGACGATCCCGAACAGCTCCATCAGCGAGTTCTGCAGCGGCGTCGCCGTCAGCAGCAGCTTGGTCGGGGATCGCAGCGCGTCGCGCAGAGTGCGCGCCATCTTGTTCCCGGTCTTGTAGACGTTGCGCAGCCGGTGCGATTCGTCGATCACGACGAGGTCCCAAGGCACGCGAGCGACGTGCTCCGACTTGTTCGCGGCGAAGTGGTAGGAGCAGATGACGACGTGGTCGTCGACCTCGAACGGATTGGACGAGCCGGACTTACTCAGGCGGTTGAAGGACGAGGCTTCGAGCACCGTCGCCGGCATGCCGAACTTCTCGTCGATCTCCTGTGCCCACTGCTTCCGTAGCGTCGCGGGCACGATCACCAGGATGCGTCGCCGCCGCTCGGCCCAGCGTTGGGCGATGACCAGTCCTGCCTCGATGGTCTTGCCGAGCCCGACCTCGTCGGCCAGCAGGACGCCCTTGGAAAGCGGCGACCGGACGGCGAAGAGGGCGGCGTCCACCTGGTGCG